>NZ_DASRBZ010000276.1:0-5172 GCF_035653355.1 Mycobacterium sp.
CACCGATCCGGCCAAACCGTAGTCGCTGTCGTTGGCGATGCGGATTGCGTCCTGCTCGTCCATGTAGGTGAGCACTGTCAGGACGGGGCCGAAGATCTCTTCGCGTGCGATGCGCATGTCGTTGGTGGCATCGGTGAACAGCGTCGGCCGCACATACCAGCCGCGGTCTATCGGCGGGTCGTCGCCGCCGAGCACCGTCCGGGCGCCCTCGGCCACCCCGCAGCGGATGTAGTCCTGCACCCGATGCTGTTGGCGTTGGGCGACAAGCGGTCCGATGTCGGTCGACTCGTCAGCCGGATCGCCGACACGCAGTCCGGTCATCATGTCGGCGAGCGCGTCGACGACCTCGTCGTGGCGGCGTTCGCTGACCAGGATGCGGGTTTGCGCCACACAGGCCTGCCCGTTGTTCATCAGACCGGCCGTCTTCAACCCGGTGACCGTCTTGTCGATGTCGGCGTCGTCGAGAATGATCGCCGCCGACTTGCCGCCCAGCTCCAAGCTCACCCGCTTGAGCTGCTCACCGCAGATAGCGGCGATCCGGCGCCCGGTGGCGCTGGAACCGGTGAACGCAACCTTGTCCACACCGGGATGGCGCACCAGGCACTCCCCGACGTCTCGGCCGCCGGGAAGGATCGACACCACGCCTTCGGGCAGATTGATCTCCTCCAGCATCTCGGCCAACCACAAGGCGTCCAAGGGTGTTTCGGGCGCGGGCTTGACAACCACAGTGCAGCCGGCGATCAGCGCTGGGATCAGCTTCGGCATGATGAGGAATTGAGGAACGTTCCACGGCACGATCGCGCCCACCACGCCGACCGGCGCCTTGCGCAGGTGGACCTGCCCGAGCACACCTCGGCGGCGCTCCTCCCACGAGAACTCCCGCCCCGTCGCCAACGCCAGCTGCATCATGTGAGCCGCGCCAGCCGCCTGACCTAATCTCGAAAAGCTGCGCGGCGAGCCCATTTCCGCGGTGATCAGATCGGCCATCTCGTCGATGTGGCCGGCATAGATAGCGGCTAGCTTCTCGATCTTCTCCATGCGCTCGTGTGGCTCCAACCGGGGCCAGGGACCCTCGTCGAAAGCCCGTCGCGCGGCGCGCACCGCGGCGTCGACGTCCTCGGGGCCGGCCTCCGGGACCTCGCCGACCGGCCCTTCGGAATGCGGTGAGATGACGGTGAGACGGCGCCCGGTGGCGGGCTTGCGCCAGCGTCCGCCGATGAACAGTTCGTCGTAGAACAGGTGGGCGGGATCCGTCATGGCACCACCTCAAGTAGGAAACGGCTATTACTGCTAATATAATAAAAAAGCCTGACCAGAAGAAAAGGCCGATTTGAGCGACCAACTGCGGGCGGACACCGAGTGGCGCCGCTATCCATTTCGTCTGGTGCCCGCCGACGATATGTTGGACTTCCCCGCTGCCGAAGGCGCACACCCGGATCAGGAGTCAGACACCTGGTTCATTGCCGGTGAGCTGATGGGCACCTCCGGTCGGGCTTATGCGTTCTTGACCATCTTCAACAAGAACCGCCCGGGCGGATCGGTGGTCGCCGACTTTTACACGATGGCGCTATTCGATTGTGACACCGGCGCATACGGCACCTACACCGACTACGACATGCCGCCGGCCAGCTTCAGGCGGGCAGGCCCACCCAAGCTGACCGCGGCCACCGGACACCTCGATCTCAGCTACGAAAGCGAGGCCGGTACAGCGGTTTGGACCTCCCGCCGTAGCAGCGACGGCGAACTGGTGCCGTACACCTACCGCGTCGACCTGGTGGGCGTCGACCAGGCGGACCAACCGATGCGGCTCGCGCTGGACGTGACACCGACGCGCGCACCGGTACCCGTCGGTGCCTCGAAGTACCGGGGCCGCATTGACTGCTTCGGCCAGCCCGACACCTATTCGTATTTTCAGACCAGACTGGCGATGACAGGGACACTGCGCTGGGGACAGGTGTGTGAACAGGTCAGCGGCGAGGCGGGACACGTGGACCGGCAGTGGTTTCCCAAGTACGCCGGAGGAGGAGGCACCGGGGGAGACCCACGGGCCCGGTCGCACGAATGGCGCACGATCAACCTGGACAACGGTATCGATCTGAGTATCTGGCGGCAGTTCGACCGCACCAACGGCAATGCACTGCAACCATTCTCGGGCGTTACGGTCAGCTATCCGGACTCGCCGCCCGAGTGCGCCGAGGATGTCGAGGTCGCCGTCGATAGCTATGTGCCATGGCCGGATTCGGTTCACCCGCTGCTGCCGCCGCTGTCGCCGACCCGGTTCATGCCCGACCGCCACCGGCTGACTTGCGCCACACTGCAGCTGGATCTGACCGGAGAGCCCTTGGTGGCCGCCCCTGCGCATGCTCTGCCGATCGAATATATGGAGGGTCCGTATCGCTATCACGGGACTCTGCGCGGAGAGGCGGTGAGCGGGTTCGGGTTCTACGAGCGCTCGCTGGCTCTCTACCGCGATTGGGAGCTGGCCGACGTGCGGGCGGTCGACTGAGCGGCCAAGGCGTCGGCCCAGCTGCGGTGGCGATGCTGCAGGCCAGGTTCATTGCGCCCGAACAACAGCTGCTCGCGCGCTCCTGACTCGAGGTTGGCTTGCAGCTGCGCGGCCAGCTGGTAATCCTCGTCGCGCACGGTGGCGTGGGCATAGTCGAACACCGCTCGCGCACCGGCCACCACCGACTCGTCGGACAGATCCAGCGGCGTCGAGTTTTGGTGCACGGTAACGGATCTGCCCGGTTCGCTGCCGGGATATATGCGGAACAGTTCGCCGTTGGCGATGGTCACCGAGAGCACGATATTCGGAAACAGGGCATAGATGACAACCATGTTGTGGAACGGATCCCACTGGTCTTCGGCAACGCTCTCCAGTTCCAGGATGGAGTTGAGCGGGAAGATCAACCGGTGATGGGGGCCGTACGCGTCGAAGACGGTGCAGTTGCTGCGAGCGATCTTGGCGAACGTCTCGCGGTGCACGGTGGCGAAATGGTAGTTCTCCGAGAACGTGTCGACCGCCAGTTTCCAGTTGATGGGCGAGTCGAGCACCTTCTCGCCGAGTGGAGACCATCGCCCGATGCCCCACGAGTCGAGTTCGTCGGCCAGCGACCCGAGGTGTGAGGCGACATCCAGCGTGGCGCCACGGTCCAACGCGATCCAGAGAAACCCCGCGAACTCGGCGGCAGGCAGCTCGGACAGACCGTCGGACTTCACAGCGATCCGTGGGAAGCCCTCGCGTCCCGGAACCGTAACCAAACGACCGGTGTTGTCGTATGTCCACGCATGGTAGGGGCAGGTGAACCTTTTCGCGGTGCCGCATCCGCTCGCGACTTGCGATTGGCGGTGCAGGCAGACATTGTTGAACGCCTTGACCATTCCGCCGGATGTTCTGGTCAGCAAGATCGATCGCCCCATCACCGTCTTGGTGCAGTAGCTGCCCGGCTCCGGCAGCTCCGAGACGTAGCCGACCAGCTGGGGACTGGCCATCAGCAGTGCCCGCTCGCGTTCATGTCGCTCCGCCGAGGTGTAGTCGCGCGCGTCGACAGTGTGCTCGGCCGGCGCCAAGTCGGTCGTCTTGTCGCGCGCCAGCTTCAGCGCCCGGCGGGTCAGGTCGATGAGCTGATCGCGGTCCACGCAATCAGTACAGACCTTGCGACAGTTGTAAGGTCAAGGCGTGGCTGAGCAGTTGCTGATCGGCGACGTCACGGCCCTGACGGGGATCGCGCCGGGCCGCATCCGCCACTACGAAAAAATCGGGCTGTTGCGGGCAGACCACCTGTCCAACGGCTACCGCGTCTTCGAGGTCGACCAGGTCCTCGAACTACTGCGCATCGACCTGTTGCGTAGCCTCGGCGTCAGCATCAGAGACATCCAGCGGTTGGCGCATCAGACCACTCTGGCCGACGTCCTCGACGAGCACCGCGCGTCGCTGGTGGCTCAACGCGACCGGCTGAATCAACTGATCGCCGCCATCGACGCGGCCACCGACATTGCCGACTCCGACGTCAACGAACGCATCCTGCGGCGGCTGGCGACGTCGCACCGCGACAGCATCGGCGTGATCGGGCGGCTCAGCGCCCCGCTGTCTCCGCCGATCGCTGCGATGTACGCCGAGTTGTTCAACGAATGGCAGCTGCCGGTCCCAGCCCTATTCGGACAGATGCTGCTGCCGCCGGCGGCCAGCACCCTGCTGGAAGCCCTGGCCGAGACGCCGGGCCGCCAGGTCTTCTTCGACCGGTTACGCCGATTGGCGCGCGACGTAGTCGCTCTTGATGAAAACCACACCGCCGCAACGGCGCTTGCACACCGCTGGATCGACGAGCAGCTGACCGATCCGCTGCCCGAGGACGTCGTCGGCATGCTGCGGTGCGTGCAGCCGCTGCTCGAACACGACCCGGTCATCGTGCAGGGGTTTAGAACCTGGGCGGAATCGATTACCCCGGCAGCTGCCCAATTCATCGACGAGATCACCCGGGAGGCCTCCCGCCGGCGGTTGGTCACCGTCAGCGTCATCGTGCTGCCGCACTCACCCGATCGGCAAAGCGCCCCGGCGTCTTGACGTTAACTTTACAATCTTAGTTGTAAAAGGCGAACGCGGTGGGACAGCGCGTTCGGTTTGGCAGCGCGGGAGGTGCAGCCATGGAGTTGAACGATCTGGTCATGGTCAGCGTCGACGACCACGTCGTGGAGCCACCAGATGTCTTCGACGGGCGCTTGCCGTCGAAGTATGTCGAGTTGGCGCCGAAGTTCGTCACCAACCCGGACGGCACCAACGTCTGGCACTACAACGGCGAGACCGTCAGCAACGTTGCGCTGAACGCCGTCGCCGGCCGGCCAAAAGAAGAGTACGGAATCGAGCCCACGTCGTTCTCACAACTGCGGCCGGGCACCTACGACCACAACGAACGCGTCAAGGACATGAGCGCCAACGGGGTGCTCGGGTCGTTGTGCTTCCCATCGTTTCCGCAGTTCTGCGGTCAGTTGTTTGCGCGCACCAAAGACAAGGATGTCGCGCTGGCGATGGTGCGCGCCTATAACGACTGGCACATCGACGAATGGTGCGGCAGCCACCCCGGCCGGTTCATCCCGTGCGCCCTTCCCGCGATCTGGGACCCGGAGGTAATGGCGGCCGAGATCCGGCGGGTAGCCAAAAAGGGCTGCCACGCT
>NZ_DASRBZ010000277.1:0-6850 GCF_035653355.1 Mycobacterium sp.
GCCGTGCCGGGCGGCCACGTCGCGGACGTCCTGGCTGGCCTTCCGGGTGTCGAGACCCTCCCGCCCGGGTGCGGGGGTGCCCACCACGACGGTGGCCGGGGCGGTGGTGTCCCAGTTCAGCGCGGCTGCCCGGGACAGCAGCTCGGGTCCGGTGTCGCCGCGCACCACCGCGTCGACGACGCTGGCCTCCATCCGGCTGTCCCAGGTGCCGCGGGCTTCGGCCGCGTCGGCGTAGGCGGTAGCGGCGGTGAAGGCCAGGTCGCGGCTGTACTTCAAGATGCCCACCATGAGCGCGGTGAGCTGTTCTTCGGAGTGGGCCAGCAGCGGCACGACTTCTTCGAAGTACTCCATGGTGACCCGCACCATGTCGACCGAGTGGCGCAACGGCATCCGGCGGGTCAGATCTTGTGGCACCAGCTCGAAAGCCTGCGCGGTGTAACTGACGTTGCTGCGCGGATCTTGCATCCACTCGACGAAGTTCACCACCGCCGTCTGCACCACCAGCGCCACGCTGGCCCGCTGGGAGGCTTCCAGTTCGGCGAAAAACGGCAACCGCTCCTGCATTGCCGATACGGCTTCGGTGGCCAGCCGGCCTGAGTATTGCTTGAGTCGCCGCAGCAGCGATTCGGGCACGGTGTCCAGTAGTTCGAGCGTCGATCGGGGCAGCGCGGCGAACTGTTTGTCAGGCACTCCTAAAACTTACGCCGCATTTGTGGAAGTTCCCGCTAAGTGCATGCCGAGCATAACCTTTGAGTGCCACGCGAGCGTGACGCTGTGGTCACGTTCGTCGGCCAACGTGCCGATGACCTCCCGTTCGAGCGGTAAGCCGACGCCTCAGGCGTTCGGTCCCGGGTCAGAGGTCTGCGCCGGCGCGGCCCGCACGTCGGCGATCTTGTATTGCCGTGCCGCCGCGACGGCCACCGACGGGTCGATCTCACCGTCGCGGGCCAGCGCCTCCAGCACCGCCACGACCTGCGACTCGGCATCAGTGTTGAAGTAGCGCCGGGCGGCGGGACGGGTGTCGGAGAACCCGAACCCGTCGGTACCCAGGGTGACGTATCTGCGTGGCACCCAGGGCCGAATCTGCTCGGGTACCGCCCGCATCCAGTCCGACACGGCGACCACCGGCCCGGCCGAGTCGGCCAGCGCCTGCGTCACGTAGGGCACCCGCGCCGGACGCTCCGGGTGGCGCAACTTCTCGGTCTCGATGGCCACCCCTTCGCGGTTCAACTCGCTCCAACTGGTCACGGACCACACATCGGCCGCGACATCCCACTCGGCGGCCAACATCTCGGCGGCCTTGAGCGCCGACGGCATAGCCACCCCGGAGGCGAAGATCTGGGCGGTGTTGGTGCGCTGTTCGCTGGCCGGCCGGTACCGGTAGATGCCGCGCAGCAGACCCTCGGGATCAAAGTTCTCCGGCTCGGGCGGCTGCACATAGGGCTCGTTGTAGACGGTGATGTAGAAGAAGACGTTCTCCGGGTTTTCGCCGTACATGCGGGCCAGCCCGCTTTCGATGATGTAGGCGATCTCGTACGCAAAGGCCGGGTCGTAGGAGACCACCGCCGGGTTGGTGCTGGCCAGCAGCAGCGAGTGGCCGTCGGCGTGCTGCAGGCCCTCGCCGGTGAGCGTGGTGCGTCCGGCGGTGGCGCCCAACAAGAACCCGCGCGCCATCTGGTCGCCCGCGGCCCACAGGCCGTCGCCGGTGCGCTGGAAGCCGAACATCGAATAGAAGATGTAGACCGGGATCATCGGCTCGTTGTGCGTCGAATACGACGTTCCCGCGGCGGTGAAGCTGGCGACGGCCCCGGCTTCGTTGATGCCCTCGTGCAGGATCTGGCCGGCTTGGCTTTCCCTGTACGCCAGCATCAGATCGGCGTCGACCGAGGTGTACAGCTGGCCGTTGCGGTTGTAGATCTTGAGGTTCGGGAACCACGAGTCCATCCCGAACGTGCGCGCCTCGTCGGGGATGATCGGGACTATGCGCGCACCGACCTCCTTGTCGCGCAATACTTCCCGGAACGTGCGAACAGTCGCCATAGTGGTGGCGACCTCCTGGCTGCCCGACCCCTTCTTCAGCGACTTGTAGGTGTCGCGGCCCGGCAGGGTCAGCGCCTTGGACTTGGTGCGGCGCTCGGGCACGAAGCCACCGAGCGCGCGGCGCCGGTCGAGCATGTAACGGATCTCCGGAGCTTCCGGGCCGGGGTGGTAGTACGGCGGCAGGTAGGGGTCCTCTTCCAGCTGGGCATCGGAGACCGGGATGCGCTGGGTGTCGCGAAACTCTTTAAGGTCTTCCAGCGTCAGCTTTTTCATTTGGTGCGTGGCGTTGCGGCCCTCGAAGTGCTTGCCCAGCGCGTAACCCTTGATGGTCTTGGCCAAGATGACGGTCGGCTGCCCCTTGTGCTCCACGGCGGCGCGGTAGGCCGCATACACCTTCCGGTAGTCGTGACCGCCGCGCTTGAGGTTCCAAATCTCTTGATCCGAGAGGTTTTTCACCAGCTCCTTGGTGCGCGGGTCGCGGCCGAAGAAGTGCTCGCGCACATAACCGCCGTCGTTCGCCTTATAGGTCTGGTAGTCGCCGTCGGGCGTGACGTTCATCAGATTGACCAGCGCGCCGTCGCGGTCGGCGTGCAGCAGCGCGTCCCACTCGCGGCCCCAAATCACCTTGATGACGTTCCAGCCCGCACCCCGGAAGAACGACTCGAGCTCCTGGATGATCTTGCCGTTGCCGCGCACCGGCCCGTCGAGGCGCTGCAGGTTGCAGTTGATCACGAAGGTCAGGTTGTCCAATGCTTCCAGTGCGGCGACGTGCGCGAGCCCGCGGCTTTCGGGTTCGTCCATTTCGCCGTCGCCCAGGAAGCACCACACATGCTGATCGGAGGTGTCTTTGATGCCCCGGTCGTGCAGGTAGTGGTTGAACCGGGCCTGATAAATGGCGTTCATCGGTCCGATGCCCATCGACACGGTGGGAAATTCCCAGAAGTCAGGCATCAGCCGCGGATGCGGGTACGACGGCAGGCCACCGCCGGGATGGCTGTGTTCCTGGCGGAAGCCGTCGAGCTGATCGGCGGACAGTCGTCCTTCCAAGAAGGCGCGCGCATAGATTCCGGGGGAGGCGTGGCCCTGGATGAAAACCTGGTCGCCGCCGCCCGGATGCGACTTGCCGCGGAAGAAGTGGTTAAAGCCGACCTCGTAGAGCGCCGCCGATGAGGCGTAGGTCGAAATGTGGCCGCCCACCGAGACGCCGGGGCGTTGGGCGCGGTGCACCATGATGGCCGCGTTCCACCGGATCCAGGCCCGGTAGCGGCGCTCGACGTCCTCGTCGCCGGGGAACCACGGTTCTAGTTCGGTGGGGATGGTGTTGACGTAGTCGGTCGATGTCAGCGCCGGGATCGCCACCCGTTGCTCGCCGGCGCGTTCCAGCATCCGCAAGAGCAGATAGCGTGCCCGCGATGGTCCCGAGCGGGCCAGCAGCCCGTCGAAGGACTCAAGCCACTCCGATGTTTCTTCGGGGTCGATGTCGGGCAGGTAGGACGCCACACCTTCGCGGATCACCCGCACCCGGTCGTGTTCGGTTGTGCTGCTTGAGTTTTTGGCCAGATCATGGCGCACGAACTCGGTAGTCAACTTCCGCTCCTTGTTAGGCGGTTGATTAGCTTCTCACGGGTTCTGCCGCGGGAATGCTGTCGTCGTCCTCTATCGTGCCGCACCCGGGCCAATCGCGGCGGGGCCGGGCGGAATCCGCCGGGGGGCACATCATCACCGGGCATCGAGGGCAGTCAAGATGGCGAACCGGTAACGTCACGAACTGTGCTGATCGGATGGTCTGCCCTCATGCCGCGTGGATCGGCAGATCCGGCAACGGGCGGGCCGGTTGCACGCCGCGTGCGGATCGGTGCCCTGGTGCTCGGCGGCGTCGCTGCGCTGGTGATGGGCATTGTCGGTTGCACCAGCATCACAGAGGGCACCCCGGCCGCTGACACTGCCGTTGCCCCGGCCTACCGGGCGTCGGTGTCCGCGTCGGTGTCGGCCTCGTCGGCGACTTCACGAGTCCGGGAGTCTCAGCGCCAGCAGTCACTGACCACCAAGGCGGTGCGCGCGGCGTGCGAGTCGTTCGCCACCACCAGCAAGGACGCCATCGACAAGGTGAATGCGTTTGTCGGGGCGTTCAATCAGGGTGCCGACACTGGCCCGACCGAAGGCCCGGCCATCGAGGCTCTCAACAACACCGCCGACACCGTGGCCGGCAGTATGAGCGGCGCACTGTCGCAGCAGCTGCGCGACGGACTCAACGGCTATGTCGACGCGGCCCGTTCGGTGGCCAACGCTATTGCCTCGCACGCGCCGACACAGGAGTTCAACCGGCGAGTCGATCAGCTCAACGACACCAAGACGAAGGCGTTGAAACTGTGCCTGGCTTCCTTTTGAGTCACCGGTGTAGGTCGGCGCCCTGCTGTGCGACGATAGTGCGCATCGCACGGCGCGCTGACTGTTAAGGAGGTCCCACGGTGGTCGCGGCGGATGACGCCCCGAACTACGCCCGCAAATTGGGCATCCAACGAGGGCAGGTCGTCCAAGAGTGGGGATGGGACGAGGACACCGACGACAACATCCGCGCCGACGTGGAGGACACGTGCGGTAGCGAGCTGCTCGACGAGGACACCGACGAGGTTGTCGACGTGGTGTTGTTGTGGTGGCGTGACGGCGACGGGGATCTGGTGGACACCTTGATGGACGCGATCACACCGCTCGCCGACGACGGAGTGATCTGGGTGCTCACCCCCAAGACCGGCCGGCCCGGGCATGTGCTGCCCGCCGAGATCGCGGAGTCGGCGCCCACTGCAGGTCTGATGCCGACCTCGTCGGTCAATCTCGGTGACTGGAGCGCCAGCCGACTGGTGCAGCCAAAATCGCGCGCCGGGCGACGCTAATGCTGCCCGTCGGGTCGATCGCGCCGGATTTCACGCTGCGCGACCAGAATCAGCAGCCGGTAAGCCTCAGCAGCTACCGCGGCGCCAAAAACGTGCTGCTGGTGTTCTTCCCGCTGGCGTTCACCGGGATCTGCCAGGGCGAGCTCGACCAGCTGCGCGATCACCTGCCCGAGTTCGAGAACGACGACAGTGCCACGTTGACCATTTCGGTGGGTCCTCCTCCGACCCACAAGGTGTGGGCGGTCGAGAACGGTTTCCTATTTCCGGTGCTGTCCGACTTCTGGCCGCATGGCGCGGTCAGCCAGGCCTACGGGGTGTTCAACGAGGACGCCGGATTCCCCAACCGCGGCACGTTCGTGATCGATCGCTCGGGAGTGATCCGGTTCGCCGAGATGAAGCAGCCCGGCGAGGCCCGCGATCAGCGGCTGTGGACCGACGCGCTGGCGGCTCTGAAGGTTTGACCGAGGTTTGACTGCCAGCTTTCGCCGCGAGCGTCCGCCACCCTTCGCCGCGAGCGTGCGTGTTTGTCCGTCGACACGCCGCGTAGCGCGTACAACTATGCACGCTCGCCGAGGGGGATCTGGCGTTTGGCCGGTAGGTGTCCGGGCAGGTAGCGTGCGCGGGGCGGGGCGCGTAGCTCAGTGGTAGAGCACTGGTTTTACACACCAGCGGTCGGCGGTTCGATCCCGTCCGCGCCCACCCAGCGGCTAGAGCCGACTCGCCGCGAAAGCCGCAGCCTGCGCGGGCATTCCGGAATGGGCATAGGACAGATGGGCTGGGGAAAACATCTCATCTTGTGAAGGCGGCGTCAGAGGTCCCGGCGAGCAGACCAGATCTCCGTCCGCACACAAGTCGATTGCCTTGGCCCCATACCACGGACTGATCGCGCTTATCGGCGCCCCCAGATATCTATCCGATGGATTTCCGAAGACGGCGACCGCGGCAACGTGACCAGCCACGTCTTGCGGCAGCGAAGCCGGGACAAAGCCCGCAACCGGTGCTTGGGCGATGGTGATCAGATCGATCACCAACGCGCCCTGAGAGTATCCGCCGAGAACGATCTTGGTGTTGGGACAGTTCGCGGCCGTGGACTGGACGTGAGCGCTCGCATCATTGGCCCCGGCGTTCGCCGATGGGACGAAATCGTAGGTGGCGGGGTAGTTGACCGGGTACACGCCGACGGACCTGCCACCAACTTGCGACCGCAGCGAATCGACGAACTCCTGTCCGACCACGCCCACACCCGGCGACTCGGTGGTGGCTCGCGCGAACGTCACCTCCACGTCGGGGCAGGGAGCAGCAGACGCTGGCGCAATGAGCGCGCTGAATAGCGTCGCCGGGATCGTCAGCACCGCGGCAGCAAACACATGAGCGAAGTGGCGCCCGCCCACGTGTCAATCCTGACAGCCGGTGGCGCGCTTCGGACCAAAAACGGGCATCGGCGAATATGTAATGCATGACCGAAGTGAGGCCGTACCGCATCGACATTGCCGACGACGTTCTCGACGACCTGCGATCGCGGTTGGCCCGCACTCGCTGGCCAGAAGCCGAGTGCGTGGACGACTGGAGTCAGGGCATCCCGTTGGGCTACACGCGCGACCTGGCGGCATACTGGGCCGAAGCATACGACTGGCGCTCACGCGAGGCCGCGCTCAACCGATTCGATCAGTTCGTCACCGAAATCGACGGTTTGGACATCCATTTCATCCACCAACGGTCGCCCCATGCGGACGCGTTCCCCCTGATCATCACCCACGGCTGGCCGGGCTCGATCGTCGAGTTCCACAAGGTCATCGAGCCGTTGACCGATCCCACGGCCCACGGCGGACGTGCCGAAGACGCGTTTCACGTCATCTGCCCGTCGCTTCCCGGGTACGGGTTCTCCGGCAAGCCCAGCCGCACCGGGTGGGGAGTCGAAA
>NZ_DASRBZ010000278.1:0-21453 GCF_035653355.1 Mycobacterium sp.
GGCTGTAGCTCAGTCGCCGTAACCTCAAGAGGTGCCGCGACCCGATGTTGATCGGGTCACGGCCGGGAGGAGCTGTGCCATCGTGCCTAGTGCCTTGAAACTGAACAATGCAGCACTAACGCTGCTACCGATCGCAACGCCAAGCTATGACCGCGGCAGCGTCGGTGTCGGTATTGCGCATATCGGCGCCGGTCACTTTCACCGCGCGCATCAGGCCATGTACATCGACCGGCTGCTGGAGCAAGGCTTGGCGCGTGAGTGGGGCATCTGCGGAGTGGGGGTGCTGCCTTCCGACTGGCCAATGCGCGACGTCCTGCGTGACCAGGACGGGCTGTACATGTTGATTCAGCAGTACCCCGACTGCAGTCGGGACGCACGGGTGATCGGCTCGATCATCGACTACCGCTACCCGCCCGACGATCCGGAGTCTGTAATCGAGTTGCTGGCCGCGGCAACCACCCGGATCATTTCGCTGACCATCACCGAAGGCGGCTACCGCGACCCCGACGGGCTGGCGTTCGGGTTGATCACCGAGGCTCTGGCCAGGCGTCGCGACCGCGGGATCGCCGCACCGACGATTTTGTCCTGCGACAACATCGAGAGTAACGGGCAGGTGACGCGGCGAGTCGTCCTCGCGAATGCCGAGCACCGGGATCACGGGCTCGCCGAGTGGGTCGCGGAACACGCCCGCTTCCCGAGTTCGATGGTGGACCGGATCACACCGGCCACCACACCGGAGATGGCGGCGGCGGTTCAGCGTGACTTCGGAGTAGCCGACCGGTGGCCGGTGCTGACCGAGCCGTTCGCCGCCTGGGTCATCGAAGACGACTTCGCGGACGGCAGGCCGCCGCTGGATCAGGCGGGCGTGCTGCTGGTCGACGATGTCGTCCCGTACGAATTGATGAAGCTGCGGCTGCTCAACGCGGGACATCAATGCCTTTGCTACTTCGCCCGCCTATGCGGCTTCGAGTTCGTTCACGACGCGGCACGCGACCCGTTGTTCGCCAAATTCTTGCTCGCCTACTTCGATTTAGAGGCCATCCCGACGCTGGCGCCGGTGCCCGGGATCGATCTGCATGACTACAGCCGCACGCTGATCGAGCGGTTCTCCAACCCCGGCGTGGGCGACAAGGTCGCACGGCTGTGTGCCTACTCGTCGGATCGCATTCCGAAATGGCTGCTTCCCGTCATCTGCGACAACCTGGCAAGCGATGGGCCGGTCCGGCTGGCGGCGGCAACAGTGGCCAGCTGGGCGCGCTACGCCGAGGGCGTCGACGAGCACGGTGAGCCGATCGAGGTGGTGGACCAGCTGGCAGACTCGCTCTTGCCGATTGCCCGGTCGCAGCATGAGAATCCCACCGCGTTCATCGAAATCGCCTTGTTCGGGGATCTGGCCCAGCAGCCACGCTTCGTCAAGGCATACCGCTGGGCGCTGGATGCATTGCACCGCAAGGGAGCTCGGGCCACACTGGAGGCCCTCGTGCAATGAGCCGCGGACTGGTGATCGGTGAGGCGTTGATCGACATCGTCGAGCGCGACGGGCGAATCACCGGTGAGCATGTCGGCGGCAGCCCGCTCAACGTCGCCGTCGGACTGGCGCGGTTGGGTCACGATGTCGACTTCATGACCCACATCGGCGACGACGCTCATGGCAGGCGTATCGCTGATTACGTGAAGTCCTCAGGCGCGCAGCTAGTTTCGGGAAGCATAGCTGACGGCAGGACACCAACCGCGCGAGTCAGCGTGGCCGACGGCGGGCTGCCCGACTATGAGTTCGACCTTGACTGGCAGCTTTCGGGAATCCCGACGGCAGCACCACCTGTTGTGGTGCACACCGGATCCATCGCAGCTGTGCAGGAACCGGGCTGCCTGGCTGTCGCGGCGCTCATCGACGCGTATCGGGTGTCGGCAACCGTGAGCCTGGATCCCAATGTGCGTCCCGCACTGATAGTCGACCGAGACGTGGCCCGCGAACGCATCGAGCGCCTGGTGCAGCGCAGCGATGTCGTAAAGGCCAGCGACGAGGACCTGCGCTGGATCGATCCCGACCGCGCGCCCGAGCAAGTCGCCCACACATGGCTGGCGCTGGGCCCGTCGATCGTGGTGGTGACGACTGGTGCCGAGGGTGCGTTTGCGGTGTGTGCGGCCGGCCGGGCCCAGGTGACGGCGCGACCGGTACAGGTGGTGGACACGGTCGGTGCCGGTGACGCGTTCATGGTCGGGCTCATCGACTGGTTATGGCGATCCCGTCTGTTGGGCGCTGACCGGCGCGGAAATCTCCGCCAGATCACGCTTGACACCCTGACCGCGGCATTGGATGCGGCGACTCTGCTGTCGGCGCTGACGGTCGGCCGCGCGGGTGCTGACTTGCCCGATCGAGCGGCCCGCGACGGCGCGGCGGGAAGTCTTTAGACGCATACCCAGAGGCTGCTCAGGGCATACTGGCTGTATGCGTTCCATCTGGAAGGGTTCGATCGCCTTCGGGTTAGTGAACGTCCCTGTCAAGGTGTACAGCGCCACTGAGGACCACGACATCAAGTTCCATCAGGTGCACGCCAAGGACAACGGACGGATCCGGTACCAGCGGGTGTGCGAAGTATGTGGTGAAGTCGTCGAGTACCGGGATGTGGCGCGGGCCTACGAATCCGAAGATGGCCAAATGGTGGTCATCACCGACGAGGACATCGCGACGCTGCCCGAAGAGCGCAGTCGAGAAATCGAGGTGCTCGAATTCGTTCCGGCCAGCGATGTCGACCCAATGATGTATGACCGCAGCTACTTTCTTGAGCCAGACTCCAAATCCGCGAAATCCTATGTGCTGCTGGCTAAAACGCTCGCCGATACCGACCGGATAGCGATCGTGCATTTCACGCTGCGCAACAAAACCCGGCTTGCGGCGTTGCGGGTCAAGGACTTCAGCAAGCGTGATGTGATGATGGTGCACACCTTGTTGTGGCCCGACGAAATCCGTGACCCCGACTTCCCGGTGCTCGACAAGAAGGTCGATATCAAGCCGGCGGAGCTGAAAATGGCCGGTCAGGTGGTCGAGTCGATGGCCGACGATTTCAATCCCGACCGCTACCACGACGACTATCAAGAGCAGCTGCGCGAGCTGGTTGAAGCGAAACTTCAAGGCGGAGAAGCGTTTACCGTCGAAGAGAAGCCCACTGAACTCGACGAGACCGAGGACGTCTCCGACCTGCTGGCCAAGCTGGAAGCCAGCGTGAAGGCACGTTCCGATGGCGGTAAAGGGCCGGCGAAGAAGGCGTCCGCCAAGAAAGCACCGGCGAAGAAAGCCGCCAAAACAACGGCCAAGAAAGCACCCGCCAAGAAGGCACCGGCGAAAAAGGCCCCCGCCAAGGCGGGCGCCAAGTCCTGACTATGTCAGGGTGTGCTCGTCAGCGCTTGAGCTTGCCGTCGCGCACATCGGTTACGGCGTCCTCGACCGTCTGATACAGCGGAAAGGCCTCGTCGAGGCCGGTCAACTGGATTGGCCGCCTCGTCGCCGGGCCACGCGCCACGACCGCGAACGGGGCCGATTTGCTGACTTCCTCATGCGTGGCGGCCAGCAGCCGAAGCCCGGCCGAAGCCAGAAATTCGACCGCAGTGAGGTCGATGACCAGCGCCGCCGGATTGTCGGCGACCACACCGCCAATGGCGTCTTCCAGCGCCGGAATGGTGACTAGATCGACTTCGCCGCCGACGGCGAGCACGACTATACCGTCGCGGTTCCCAACTGAAATTGTGATCGGATCCGTAGCTGACAACGGCCATCCTTATCTGGCGGTCGATCGCTCTTTGCTGAACGGTCCGAGCCTAATCCGGGGTGGTTTGGAGTTGGAAAAATCATACTTCAGGCGATCCCGCGCCGATCCTAGCGCTAGTCTCTGCAAGGGCTCGAGGTTTTGCGCAGCGAGCGGAAGCCAGGAGGTTAGATGTCTGATTTGCCGACCGATTTGGCGACCACCACCACCGCTGCCGCCGCGACAGCCGGCATCTCCAGTGACGGTCTGCTGCCCCAGCTGGTTCAGCATCTGCGGCAAAACCGAACCGCCTTGCGCGAGGAGTGGGCACGCCGGATCACCGAGGCCGAACTGCTGACCGCGATGTCACCGGAGGAACTCTTCTCCGAAGCGACCGCCGTATATGACAACTACGTCGAGGTGCTCGAGACGGGAAGCGTCGAGGCGCTGCAGGCATACGCCCGCGACCTGTCCGAGCGCATCATCCCGCGGGGGGTCGAGACCGACGAGGTCGTCGGGATCGTGCTGCTTTTGCGCGACGTGCTTGCCCGCTCGCTGTTCGAGAAGTATCAATCGGACTTCGACCTGCTCAACCGTGTGCTCGACGCCTACGAGCCGGCGGCCAACCGCATCGCCAACACGGTTGCCGTCAGCTTCGTGCAGGAACGCGAGCGGATCATCCGCCAGCAGCAGGAGGCGATCCGCGAGCTGTCCACGCCGGTGCTGCAGGTGCGCGAGCAGCTGCTGATCCTGCCGATCATCGGCGTCCTGGATAGCCAGCGGGCCCGGCAACTCACCGAGCAACTGCTTCGGGCCATCCGCAACAACCGCGCCAAGGTCGTCGTCATCGACATCACCGGTGTGCCGACCATCGACTCCACGGTGGCAAACCACCTGGTGCAGACCGTCGATGCGTCAGGGTTGATGGGTGCCAGCGTCATCATCACTGGCCTGTCCTCCGAGATCGCCCTGACATTGGTGACGATCGGGCTGGACCTGTCGAAGATGAACGCGGTCGGCGACCTGCAGGGTGGCATCGAGGAGGCGGAACGCCTGCTGGGCTACGAAGTCACCCGCACCGGCGAGCAGAGCGCGTAACAGTGGATTCCACCCGGGCTACTGGGAGCCTCGCATGCCAGTACCCATCCTGAAGCAAGGCCCAATTCTCATCGCGACGGTCCAGGCCGCGCTCACCGACTCCGACACCGAGCGACTCCGCCAGGACCTCATGGAAAGGGTCAACCGGTTCCGGGCCCAAGGCATCATCGTCGACGTCACCGCCATCGACGTGATGGACTCATTCGCTGCACGGTCGCTGCGCACGATCGCGCACATGACCCGGCTGCGCGGTGCCGACACCGTGATCGTCGGCCTGCAGCCGGAGGTCGCCTTTGCGATGGTTCGGCTGGGTCTTGCGTTCGACGGGATGCATACTGCGCTCGACCTCGAAGAAGGGCTTGCCCTGCTGAATGGCCGACTGACGCGTCGAAAAGCGACGATCGGACGTGACGGTGTGGGATGAGATCGTCGTAGACGTGGGTCATCCCGACGACATCGTCATCGCACGCCAGGCAGGACATCAACTCGCTCGAGATCTCGGATTCTCCTTGACCGACGTCACCATGATCGCCACCGCGATCTCCGAAGTCGCGCGCAACATCACCAGCTACGCGGGCCGCGGGGCGGTTCGGGTAGCGGTGGCCGACCGGGAGGGTCGCAAGGCGTTGGTGGTGCGCGCTGAAGACGAGGGACCCGGCATCGCCGACATCGACCGCGCGCTCGAAGACGGATACTCGACTGGTCGCGGGCTCGGGCTTGGTTTGCCTGGTGCGCGGCGGCTGATGGACCGGTTGATCGTGGAATCCACGCCTGGCCGGGGAACGCTCGTCGAGATGTGGAAATGGGTTCCGTCCGGTGCGTAGGCAAGGCCGGCTAGGGCCGATCGAGTGGGCGGCGGCGCGCCGCCCGCGGCCCGACGAGGAAATTTGCGGCGACTATCCGATTGCGCTCGACATCGGCGGCAAAGCAGCGTTGTTCGGGGTGCTGGACGGCCTGGGCCATGGAACACAAGCCGCGACAGCGGCGATGCGGGCTGCGGACGTGATCAGCGACGCGCGCGCGGAACCCCTGGAGGTCCTGTTTCAGCTGTGCCATCATGCGCTGACCGACACCAGAGGTGCGGCAATGACTTTGGCACAGCTTGATTTCGAAGCCGCGACGATGCGTTGGATCGGGGTGGGCAACGTCACCGCCAACCTGGTCGCGAAGGCGGCGAGCGGTGTCGAGGTCCGGTCGAGTGCACTACTTGCCAGCGGAACCGTCGGCTACCGGATACCTGAGGTTTTGCATCCGAGTTCGGTGGCAATTCGGCCCGGTGACTTACTTGTCGTTGCCAGCGACGGTATCTGCGAAGACTACTTGGACAGCATCGACTTCGCCGGGCCAGCCATGACGACCGCTGAACAAATTCTGGATAAGCACGCGAAGGAAATCGACGACGCGTTGGTGCTTGCCGCGCGTCACCGGGGTTTCCCGTCGTGACCGACACAGAAGGTTTTCACGTCCGTTATGCCGCCGCGCTGCGCCGCTACCTCGAGGGCGAAGACGAAGCCGCCTTGGCCGTCGGACATGAGCTGGGCCGCCAGGCGCTGCAGGACCGGATCAGCATGCTCGACATCGTCGAGAACCACTTCGGGCTGGTCGACGAATTGTCGACAAACATGCGCGTCGGTGCACCGACACCACTGGAATTCCTGCTGCAGACGCTGGCCGCGCTGGACGTGGCGACGCGTGGATTCCTCGACAGCGCAAGGCGTTACGAGGAACAGCGGGCCCGTGCCGACCAGCTCGCCGACCGCGACGAGTTTCGCACCGCGTTGGTAAATTCGCTGCAGGAGGGATTCTTCGTTGCCGACCACCGCGGCACGGTCCTCGAGATCAACGACGCGTTCGCCGAAATCACCGGCTACTCCGCCGACGGTCTGCCCTACCGGTGGCCGCACCCGTGGGTGGTCGACCACCAAGCCGCCGGTCACCAACAAAACCTGCTGGTACAGGGTGGCAGCGTCCAGTACGAGACGCCGATTCGGCACCGTGACGGCCACCTGGCGTGGGTGGCGGTCAGCATCAACGCGGTCACCGACTATGCCGCCGAAAAAGGCCTATACGTCGGAACAATTCGCGACATCACCGCCCAGCGGGCGTTCGCGGCGCGCGAGAACGCGGTTTTGCGCCTGGCCACCGCCGTGGGTGTGGCCAAGAGCGTCGCGGAGGTGCTTTCGATCACCCTCGACGAGTGCCGAGTCGCGCTCGACGTGCAGCGGGTGGTGGCGGTGATGTGGTCGACCAACGGCGGCGACCCGATCGTCCAAGTAGCGGGCGAACCCGCCGACTCCAATTGGCGTGACTTGAACCCGCTGCTGCGCCAGACGTTTGAAACGGCGCGTCACCAGCTGCCGTTGACCGTCCAGACGGTCGAATGGGCCGATACGCCAGGCAAGTCACGCGGCATCGTCGCGGTGCTCTCCGGCACCGGGGACGTCGCGTTGTGGTTGGAGCTTGCGACACCCCGCTGGATCAGCGCCGAGGATCGGCTGCTGGTCACCGTGCTTGTCGGCCACCTGGGCCTGGCGACACAACATGTGCGCCAATTCGAAAGCGCACGCGAGACATCGCTGACGCTGCAGCGGGCGATGCTTGCGCCGATCGCGCTTCCGGCCGGTTTCGCGGTTCGCTATGAACCCGCGGTTCCGCCGCTGGAAATCGGCGGCGACTGGTACGACGTGCTGTCGCTCGGCGACCACCGCATCGGGATCGTGGTGGGCGACTGTGTGGGCCGCGGCCTTCCGGCCGCCGCGGTGATGGGTCAGCTGCGCAGCTCGGCACGTGCGCTGTTGCTGACCGGTGCTGAACCCGCGCTGCTGCTCGAAGACCTCGACGCGGCGGCGGCGCTGATTCCCGGCGCGTACTGCACGACGGTGTTCTTGGGCATCCTCGACACCGAATCGGGCGAGCTGCGCTACAGCAACGCGGGCCACCCACCCGCGGTACTCGCGGCGCCCGAGTCCGGGACCACCCTGTTGGCCGATGCGCATTCGGTGCCGCTGGCGGTGCACCGGGATCACGGACGCCCGCAGACGACGCAGGTCCTGGCGCCGGGTTCGACGCTGATTGTCTTCACCGATGGCCTCGTCGAGCGCAAGCACGAGCCGATCGATGCCGGAATCGCCCGCGTGGCAGAGATTTTGGCGGAAAACGCCAATTCGCTCGTCGGCCATGTTGCCGACGAGGTGCTTCGGGAGCTGGCCCCGCCAGCCGGATATGACGACGACGTCGCGATGGTGGTATATCGGCGCCCGCAGACCGCGTTGCGACTCAAAACCGATGCGAGCGCCGATCAACTGGCCGATGTGCGCCATCGGCTCACCGCATGGCTGCAGTCGTGCGCCGTACCCGGTCCGTTGGCCGCCGACATTGTGCTCGCCGTCTACGAGGCCTGCGCCAACAGCGTCGAGCACGCCTACCGGGGCTCACGCGCCGGACAGGTGCGCGTCGACGTCGACGTCGCCGGCGGCACGATCCGCGCCCGGGTTGCCGATTCCGGTTCGTGGAAAACCCCGCAGCCCGGTCCCGGCGGGCGGGGGCTGAAGTTGATCGACGCCGTCAGCGACCGGGTTGATCTGGAGCACGGCCGCTCCGGAACGACGGTCACGATGAGCTTCCGGTTACCGCCGGCGGAGTCGAATTAGAACGTGTTCCAGAAAGCGGCCAAGCCTGTTACGGTGTCGCCGTGATCCTGGACAACTTTCGACTCGACGACAAAGTCGCCGTCATCACCGGTGCGGGCCGCGGACTCGGCGCCGCTATCGCTGTGGCGTTTGCCGAGGTAGGCGCCAACGTGGTCATCGCGTCGCGGACGCAATCGCAGCTCGAGGAAGTCGCCGAACAGGTCCGCGGCACCGGCAGGCGCGCCCATGTGGTTGCCGCCGACTTGGCCCATCCCGACGCGACGGCACAGTTGGCCGGCCAGGCCGTGGAGGCGTTCGGGAAACTAGACATCGTCGTCAACAATGTCGGTGGCACGATGCCCAACGCGCTGCTGACCACGTCGACCAAGGACCTCAAACACGCGTTCACCTTCAACGTCGCGACCGCGCATGCGTTGACCACTGCGGCGGTGCCGCTGATGCTTGAGCACTCCGGCGGCGGCAGCATCATCAACATCACCTCCACCATGGGCAGGCTGGCCGGGCGAGGTTTCGCTGCCTATGGCACCGCCAAAGCCGCGCTAGCCCACTACACCCGGCTGGCCGCACTCGACCTGTGCCCGCGGATCCGGGTGAACGCCATCGCGCCGGGCTCGATCGCCACCTCAGCGCTCGAAATCGTGGCCTCCAACGACGAGCTGCGCGAGCCGATGGAGAAGGCGACACCGATGCGCCGGCTCGGTGAGCCTATCGAAATCGCGGCTGCGGCAGTGTATTTGGCGTCGCCGGCGGGTAGCTATCTGACCGGCAAGACACTCGAGGTCGACGGCGGCCTCACCTTCCCCAACCTCGACCTACCGATCCCGGACCTCTAAACCATGGCCATTCGCGTCGTTCAGATCGGCACCGGCAACGTCGGCGCCCACGCGCTCAAAGCGCTGATCACCAACCCGGAATTCGAACTCACCGGCGTGTGGGTGTCCTCCGACACCAAGGCCGGCAAGGATGCGGCTGAGCTTGTAGGCCTTGACGATTCGACCGGCGTGCAAGCCAGCACCGACCTCGACGCGGTGCTGGCCACCGGGCCGCAGTGCGCGGTCTACACCGCGATGGCCGACAACCGCCTGCCTGAAGCGCTCGACGACTACCGGCGCATCCTGGCGGCCGGAGTCAACGTCGTCGGCAGCGGTCCGGTCTTTCTGCAGTACCCGTGGCAGGTGATCCCCGAGGAGCTCATCTCACCGCTGGAAGAAGCTGCACGCGAAGGCAATTCGAGCCTGTTCGTCAACGGTATCGACCCAGGCTTCGCCAACGACCTGCTGCCGCTGGCGTTCGCCGGCACCTGCCAGAGCATCGAGCAGGTGCGCTGCATGGAGATCGTCGACTACGCCACCTACGACAGCGCTGTCGTGATGTTCGACGTGATGGGCTTCGGCAAGCCGCTCGACGAGATTCCGATGCTGCTGCAGCCGGGCGTGCTGAGCATGGCGTGGGGATCGGTGGTGCGCCAACTTGCCGCCTGGCTAGGCATTTCGCTCGATGAGGTCACTGAGCGGTATACGCGCGAACCGGCACCGGAGGACTTCGACATCGCCTCGGGCCACATTCCCAAGGGCAGCGCGGCGGCGCTGCGGTTTGAGGTGCTCGGCATGGTCGGCGGCCATCCGGCGGTGGTGCTCGAACACGTCACCCGGTTGCGCGAAGACCTGCGCCCGGATTGGCCGCAACCGGCCCAGCCCGGCGGCTCTTACCGCATCGAGATCACCGGTGAGCCGTCGTACGCGGTGGACGTCTGCCTGAGCAGCCGCCGCGGCGATCACAACCACGCCGGGCTGGTGGCGACCGCCATGCGGATCGTCAACGCCATTCCCGCGGTGGTAGCCGCCCCGGCCGGTATCCGCACCACCCTGGACTTGCCTTTGGTCACCGGCCGGGGCCTGTACACGCCGGGCTAACCTAACTGGGTTATTTGAAGTCAGCGAAAGTCGGTTAGTTGGCGCAGGACACCCAGACCCACGCGAAAACGGGCTGGTATCTGCTCGGGCCGGCGTTCGTCGCCGCCATCGCCTATGTCGATCCCGGCAACGTGGCAGCCAACGTCAGCGCCGGGGCCCAGTTCGGCTATCTGCTGCTGTGGGTGATCGTCGCCGCCAATCTGATGGCCGGGGTGGTGCAATACCTGTCGGCGAAACTCGGGCTAGTCACCGGACGCTCGCTGCCCGAGGCCGTCGGCCGGCAGATGAATCGTCCCACCCGGCTGGCCTATTGGGTGCAGGCCGAACTCGTGGCGATGGCAACCGACGTGGCCGAAGTAGTCGGCGGAGCGATCGCGCTGCGCATCCTGTTCGATCTGCCACTGCTGATCGGGGGGCTGATCACCGGGGTGGTGTCGTTGCTGCTGCTGGCCGTCCGCGACCGCAATGGCCAGCGGTTGTTCGAGCAGGTCATCACCGGACTGCTGCTGGTGATCGCAATCGGCTTCACCGCCAGCTTCTTTGTCGCCACACCGCCGCCGGGCGCGGTGCTCGGCGGCCTGGTGCCCCACTTCCACGGCGGGGAAAGCGTGCTGCTGGCCGCGGCGATCTTGGGCGCCACGGTCATGCCGCATGCCGTTTATCTACATTCGGGTCTGGCCCGCGACCGGCACGGCCATCCCGATGCGGGACCGCCGCGGCGCTGGCTGCTGCGGGTCACCCGCTGGGATGTCGGGTTGGCGATGATGGTCGCCGGTGGTGTGAACGCGGCGATGCTGCTGGTCGCCGCGCTCAACATGGCGGGACGGGGCGGCGCCGGTTCAATCGACGGGGCCTACGCCGCTGTGCGCGACACGGTGAATCCGTTGATCGCCGTGTTTTTCGCGGTCGGGTTGCTGATATCCGGATTGGCGTCGGCCTCGGTGGGCGCGTATGCGGGCGCCATGATCATGCAGGGATTGCTGTACCGGTCGGTGCCGATGCTGCTGCGTCGGGTGGTCACGCTGACGCCGGCGATGCTGATTCTGGCGTGGGGCTACGACCCGACCCGGGCGTTGGTGCTGTCTCAGGTGGTGCTGTCATTCGGCATCCCGTTCGCGCTGTTTCCGCTGGTGCGGCTTACCAGCAACCGCGCGGTGATGGGCGCGGACGCCAACCACCGCGTGACCACCGGCATCGGCTGGATGATCGCCGTCATGATCAGCCTGCTCAATGTGGTGCTGATCTATCTGACCGTGAGCGGGGCCACGTAACTGCCGCACCCGTTGAGCTCAGATCTGCACGTCAGATCGGTGATCGGGCGATTTGCCACGCCGCGCGCTGCCACCAGACCAGCGTTTCGTATGGCTAACATCGGTCCTGTGAACCGTCGACGCTGTGCCCGTAGCCGGGTCCCCCGGCATGTCGCGGCACAGCTGATGGCGATGACCTGCAAATCCCCTCGGAGCCCGATGTCGAGCTCCGGGCTGCACCTGACGACGAGGAGCTGAGGCGGTGCGCCGCCATGCCTACTTCGCATACGGGTCCAACCTGTGTGTGCGCCAGATGGCGCGGCGCTGCCCTGACGCGGCCGAACCACGCCCCGCGATGCTGAGCGACCATGAGTGGCTGATCAACCAACGCGGGGTGGCCACTGTGGACCCGTTCACCGGCAGTCACGTGCATGGTGTGCTGTGGCAGCTGTCCGATCATGACCTCGCCGCGTTGGACAGCGCCGAGGGGGTGCCGGTGCGCTACCGCCGCAACCGGCTGACCGTGCATACCGACGACGGCCCCTTCCCCGCCTGGGTCTATATCGACCACCGAGTGACGCCGGGTGCGCCTCGGCCGGGCTACCTGGAGCGCATCATCGACGGCGCGCTACATCACCGGCTGCCCAAACGCTGGGTCGACTACTTGCGCCGATGGGACCCGTCCCAGTGGCCTCGCCCGCCTGCGTCGAGTTCCGCTGCGCCGCAATCTCTTTCAGCGCTGCTGTCCGATCCGGGCGTCATTGAGGTGAGCCGGCTGCGGTCACGCTTCGGGTTTTTGGCCATTCATGGCGGCGGCTTGGAACAGATGACCGACGTGATCGCCGAACGGGCCGCCGACGCCGCCGACGCGTCGGTGTATCTGGTGCGTCACCCCGACCGTTATCCCCATCATCTGTCCTCGCTTCGGTTCCGCGCCGAGGAGTCGCCGCGGCTTGCCGAATTTCTCGACCATGTCGACGTTGCGATCTCCCTACACGGCTACAGCCGGTTCGGGCGCAGCACGCAACTACTGGCCGGCGGCCGCAACCGCGAGCTGGCGACCCACCTGGCCCGCCACCTCGACCTGCCGGGCTATCAGGTGGTCACCGACTTGGACGCCATCCCGCCCGAGCTTCGCGGCCTGCATCAGGACAACCCGGTCAACCGGGTGCGCGCGGGCGGAGTTCAGTTGGAGCTGTCGGCGCGGGTGCGCGGCATCAGCCCGCGCAGTCCGCTCCCCGGGGACGACGGGCTGTCACCGGTGACGTCCGCGCTCGTGCAGGGTCTGGTGGCGGCGGCGCGCAGGTGGGAATCACGGTCTGCAATGGGCTGATGAGCAAGGATTTTCGCTTCTCCATCGGAATCCACGCCGTCAAGTCGCGTGCGGCTCTGCAAGAGAAGGCGCGCCGACTGGAGAGTTGGGGATTCGACGTCTTGTACCTGCCCGACCACCTCGGCGCGCCCGCACCTTTCCCGGCGCTGACCGCGATCGCGCAGGCCACCACCACCGTCCGGCTGGGCACCTATGTGCTCAACGCATGCTTCTACAAGCCGGCCCTGCTGGCCCGTGACGTCGCCGGAGTCGATCTGCTCAGCGATGGCCGCCTCGAAGTCGGACTCGGCGCCGGCTATGTGCGCGAAGAATTCGAGGCCGCCGAGTTGCCCTATCCCAGCGCGGGACAGCGCGTCGACTACCTCGAACATGTGACGACCTACCTCAAAAAGCACCTGCCAAGCGTGCCGATCCTGATCGCCGGCAACGGCGACCGGCTGCTGACCGTGGCGGCCCGGCACGCCGACATCGTCGGGCTCACCGGTGCCAACCCGCGCGGCGCCGACGACCCGCTGGCCGAACGCATTACGTTCGTCCGCGCCGCCGCCGGTGACCGGGATCTCGAACTGAACCTCGCGATCACCGCGGTGCCGGCGGACAACTCCGGGATGCCTGACCTTTCGTTGACCCGCAGATATGCGCCGACATTGTCCGACGAGCAGCTGCTGGAGCTGCCGGCCGTGCTGAGCGGGTCGCCCCGCGAGATGGCTGACAGGTTGCGCGGGTACCGCGACACGTACGGGCTGACCTCGTTCACCGTGCAGGAAAACCACGCCGAAGGTTTCGCCAAGGTGATCGCGGAGCTGCGGTGAGCATCGCGGGTAAGCTGCGAGCCGGTCAGCCCTCGTAGCTCAGGGGATAGAGCACGGCTCTCCTAAAGCCGGTGTCGCAGGTTCGAATCCTGCCGGGGGCACGTTTTCACCAGGCATTTCATAGGTGCGTGCAAGCCACGTGCAATACCCAGCACCAAACGCGCAGGTCGCGCCACCGATGCACGAGAGAGTCCCGCAGGACTGCCGATACCGGAGAGTCCCGCACCAGCCGCTGCCCCAGGGCCTGCTCCCCGTCCACGGGACCACCAGACGAGAAGACGACCGCGATTGCCAGTGACGGATCTATCGACCCGTGCCTCGGCTTACACTTCGGCGATGTTCTCCGAGACGCGCTATGCGATGAACGGGGACTTGCGCGTCGCCTACCGCGCATCGCCCCAAGGACCGCGCGACATCATCGTGGTCTCCGCTTGGTTCAGCAACTGTGACGTCATGCCGGAACTCCCGTCGATCCAAGGCTGGGTCGAGGCGATGACGTCGCTCGGTCGGCTCATCTTCTTCGACCAGCCGGGTACGGGCGCGTCTGATCCCGTCACTGCGGGCGCGCTGCCGACCTTGGAGCAATGGGCCGACAGCATCACTGCGGTATTGGACGATCTCGGGAGTAGCGATGCGGTCATCGTCGCGGGCGTCGGCTCATTCGCGCCAGCGGCACTGTTCGCAGCAACACATCCGTCCCGCACAAGCGCGTTCATCGCGCTCGAGGGCTACGCGGATCCGACGGCTGAGCGTGCTGAGGGGCTCGCTCCCGAGGAAGTCTTCGCTGCGATGGTCGGGGTGTGGGGCACGGGGGAGATGCAGCATGTCTTGAATCCGGATATGCCGTGGAACGAGGAGATCCGGGCAACGTTGGCCCGGTTTGAACGTCTTTCGGCAAGCCCAGGAACCGCTGCTCGCATGATGCCTCTCATGGCCGAGATGGACGTGCGGGCGCTGCTTCCGGCAATCCGCGTGCCCACCCTCGTCCTCCACCACGCCGACAACCCATTCATCCCGCCCGAGTGGGGCAAGTACATCGCCGATCACATCTCGGGCGCGAAGTACGTTGAGCTACCGGGGCGCAACCTGTTCCACATCGTTGAACCGTGGCGCGAGTCCTTTCAGGAGATCGCTGCGTTCCTCACCGGCCACCAAGCCGAAGTCGCCGATGATCGGGTGCTGGCCACGGTGCTGTTCACCGACATCGTGGACTCCACGCGCCGTGCGGCGGAAATGGGTGACCGTGACTGGCGCGCATTGCTTGATGCACACGATGCCGTCGTGCGGTCACAACTCGCCCGCTTTCGGGGCCGCGAGGTGAACACATCCGGCGACGGCTTCCTGGCGATGTTCGACGGCCCGCAGCGGGCGATCCGCTGCGCGATAGCGATCCGCGATGCGGTGCAGTCGCTCGGCATCGAGGTGCGGGCCGGTTTGCACACGGGCGAGTGCGAGGTTCGCGGCGATGATATCAGTGGGATCGGCGTGCATATTGGAGCGCGTGTGAGCGCCGTGGCTGGACCGAACGACGTGCTCGTTTCAAGCACGCTGCGCGATCTCGTGATCGGGTCAGGACTCGAGTTCGAGGAGCGCGGCACTCATAAGCTCAAGGGCGTGCCCGGTGAATGGCGTCTCTTCGCCGTCGCTTCTCCGTAGCGCAACGGCAGTCCCAGCCCCACACCACTCCGGGCCGAGGCGGAGGACTGTGTTGATGAATCCTATTGTGGCTCAACGTAGATCGTGTTGTGCCGCCGTTTCGTCAGAGAACCTTTGGCTGGTGTGACGACCACGGGTGGGCCAATTCCAGTTGAGAGGCGACCCGAATGAGGACATCCTCTCGACCGTAGGCGGCGGCGAGCTGGATGCCGATGGGCAAACCGTCGGCGTTGCGGTGCAGGGGAAGGCTGATCGCCGGCTGCCCGCTCAGGTTGAACGCCGGCGTGAATGCAGCGAACCGTCCGGCGCGTCGTTGCGGTGCCGTCGGCTGTTCAGGATCGTTCTCGAACTCCGTCAATGGCACCGGTGGTTCGGCCAGTGTCGGCGTGAGCAGCAGGTCCCAGCCGTCGGCCCACCACTGCTGCAGGTCCCGCCGGAATGCCCAGCATGCCTCCTGCGCTGTGGCGTAGTCGACCGCGGTGAGCCGCCGAGCCTGCTCGACGAGCACCCAGTTCACCGGCTCCATGTCGGTTGCCGTCACCTCGCGCCCGATTTTCTCGCCAATTCCGCGCGCCGCCATCGCCATCTGCGTGGCCCAGAGTGCCATGAACTTGCGCGGCAACGTGTTGTCGGCCAGGCACTTTGGCCACGCCGGCTCGACGATGTGCCCGAGACCCTCCAGCATCGAGGCCGCGGCGCGCGCCGCCGAGACGCAGTCGTCGTGCAGGAACTCGCCCCGCGGATGGACGTCGAGCAGCCCGATCCGCAGCCGACCGGCGTCTGCGCCCACCTCGTCGAGGTATGGCCGTTCGGGCGGAGGCGCGATCACGGTGTCGCCAATCCCGGGGCCGCGCACCGCATCGAGCAATCCCGCCGTGTCGCGCACGGTGCGGCTGACGCACAGCTCGACGCCGAGCCCCGCCTCGGTGCGCACCGGCCCGACGGTGGTCCGGCCCTGGCTCGGCTTGAGCCCCACCACACCACAGCACGACGCCGGGATGCGGATGCTGCCGCCGCCGTCCGACGCGTTCGCGAACGGAACCATTCCTGCCGCCACCGCGGCGGCGGCCCCGCCGCTGGACCCGCCCGGCGTGCGATCCAAGGCCCACGGGTTGTGGGTCGCTCCCCAGGCCACCGGCTGCGCCGTCGGCAGACTGCCCAGCTCCGAGGTGTTCGTCCGTCCCGCGATCACCAGCCCGGCCGCCTTGAAGCGGGCGACCAAAGTCGTGTCCACTGTGTCGACCTTGGCCGCCTGTTTCAACGCCACATTGCCATTCGACAGAGTCTGGCCGGCAAAGCTGGTGTACAAGTCCTTCAGTAAAAACGGGACGCCGCGAAACGGGCCGTCGGGCAGGTTGTCATCTGCGGCCACCGAACGGGCGTGGTCGAACCACTCGATGACGACGGCGTTCAACGTCGGGTTCGACCGCTCGATCCGCTCGATCGCCGCCTCCAGCAGCTCGCTGGGCGTGACCTCGCCCTTGGCCACCAGCTTGGCCTGGTCTGTGGCATCCATCCACCGCGTCTCGTCGGCAAGACCGCCCATGGCTCCCGGTTCTACCACGACCGACATCATGGGCCCGGCAGTCTGGGTTATGAGCTGACCTGTGCCCCAACGAGCGACAGCTGGTCAATCGCCGCGGGTATCGACGACCCGCTGCGCAATCTCGGCCAGCCGTACGTTCATGCTCTGCGATAGCTGGCGCAGCATGTCGAATGCGCGCATGGCATCGACATTGAACCGTTCCATGAGGATGCCCTTCGCCTGGCCGATGACATCGCGGCTGTTCAACGCGGACCGGAGCTGCTCGCCGTGCCGGCTGGCCATAATCGCTGCCGCGGCATGGGCTCCGAGTACCGAGCCGATCGCTTCCGATTCGGCGTTGAATACGTTGGCCCGCAATCCGAACACATTCAAGGCACCCGCGCTGCGGTCACCGGCGTAGAGCTTGTAGGAAAGACAGCTGCGCACCCCTATCTCGCTGACGGCGCGGGAAAATTTGGGCCACCGGGGCTCTTTGGTGAAGTCGTCGGTGCGCAGCATCAGCTCGTCTTCCGCGGCGTCGAGGCACGGACCTTCGTGGTATTTCGCTTGCAGCTCATCGACTTTGTAGACCAGATCCGAGGTACCAAACAGCGACTGGAACCTGCGCCCCGGCGCGACCAGCAGCACGCCGGCCGTGTCGGCACCGGGTATCAACTCGACGGCCGCATCCGTCACCCGCACGAGGACCTCGTCGACATTGCGCGGTGGCGCGATAGAGCGGGCCAGCTCTGCCATGCGCAGCGCCAGCTCGTGGTTTGACAACTCGGCCACACGCACGGACTTCCCTACGCACGCCGCATTAAACCGACGATGAATAGCGGGTGTCTGGCCGCGACAATGTTTGTCGATCGTCGCCGAGGGCAATGTGGCTCCAAGGTGGACGGGTAGGTCGACCTGTTCGTCCACTCAGGTCTCGCCGGTTCAGCCCGAGAGCCGGCGGGACCGCCTTCGGCTGCGCCCGCTCGCCCGCGAGCGGGCGCAGCTCACGGAGGTGTTCTCGGTGTTAGCGACGACATAACGGCCCACACCGAACAGCACACCGCTGCAGCGGTGCTGGCGGCGCCGACATACAACCCGTAAGCGGCCGACACCGGCGGCTTGACGTTGATGGTGTAGTACCACCATGTCAGCATCCCGATCAGCAGCGAGATGAGCAGCGCGGAAATCGAGGCGAGCCTGGGCGAGAGGCCGCGGCCGACCATCGCGCCCGTCACTACCAGAGTCGAAGAAAGCAACACGATCAACTGGCCGGCGCCGAATCCCGGCGGAAGTCGCAGGCTGCCGATGCTGCCGCCGATCGCGTTGGCCCAGCCGCCGCCGTTGACCGAGGTCGTCAACCACGGCAGCCAGGCGCTAACCGCAACCACCGCAGCGAAAAACGCGACCAGCCAACCCGGGCGAAGGCGGCGGCTCATGGTTGCGACCCTAACTTCCGGTGCTGCGTTCATCCCTTGGCACACGCTGCAAGCCGCCCGCTCAGTGGTGATCTCTAGGGTGGAGCCCAAGACTTCCAAGGCAGACATCAAGGCGGTGCGATGACCGAGCTCCCGGATTGGGCTCGCCCGCTGGACCTGGCGCCCAACCCAGAGGGCGGCTGGTTCCGGCAAACGTGGCGCAGCGATGTGACCGTCAGCCAGTCCACGTTGCCGCCGGACTACACCGGCCCGCGCAGCGCCGGAACGGCGATCCTGCTGCTACTCATGCCCGGCCAACACTCGGCGTGGCACACGGTGCGCAGCGCCGAGTTGTGGCTGCACCACCGCGGCAGCCCCCTGCTGCTCGACGTCGGAAGCGAACGCGAAAGCGCCACAACGCATGTGCTGGGCAGCGACATCCTGGCCGGCGAGCGCCCCCAGGTGCTGGTGCCGCCGCGCCACTGGCAGCGGGCCCGTCCCCGCGACGACGAGCCGAGCCTGGTCAGCTGCGTCGTGGTGCCCGGATTCGACTACGCCGACTTCGGTCTCGGGCCCGCGGAGTAGCTCTGGTGACAGGCCCGCTGCGCCGCGTTAGCTCTGCAGCGACGACAGGTTGAACACCGCCCCGGTGGGATCGGCGGCCGCCGCCAGCCGACCGTACGGGGTGTCCTCGGCCCCGCGCAGCACCGCGCCGCCGTTGTCGGTGATCACCTGCAGGGTCTTGTCGACGTCTTCGGCGCCGAAGAAGATGCTCCAGGTCGACGGCACCTCGGTGGCCAGGCAGCCGGCGCCGTCCATCACCCCGAGCAGCTGTTGATCACCGAACCATGCTGTGACGTAGCGGAATTCGTCGGTGTCGGAGACCTGCTCGGTCCGCCACCCGAACACCGTTCGGTAGAAGTCGACAGCCGCGCGGAAATCGCGGGTGGTGAGTTGGTGCCAGACTGGGGCACCGGCTTCGCCGACCACTTCGAACCCGTGGTGTTCCAGCGGCTGCCACAGCCCGAACGACGCTCCCGTGGGGTCGGTGCCCATGCTCATGAAGCCCTGGGCGGGCACCTCCATCGGCGCAATGCACGACGAGCCGCCGGCCGTGGTCAGCGCCGACACTGTCGCGTTGATGTCGGCGGTGTGGAAGTAGGTGGTCCAGCGGTCGGGCGCCTGCCACTCGGGGTTGTTGGCCATGAGTCCGGCGACCGGGCAGCCGTCCTTGGCGGCGTTGATGTAGCCGCCGTATTCCGGTCCGGCGGTTTCAAAGGTCCAGCCGAACACCGTGCCATAGAAGTCTTGGGCACGGTCGACGTCAGACGACGTCAACTCGATCCAGGTGGGCGCTCCCAGCGGGGCGCGGTAACCAACGGTCACGATGACCTCCTCGGTAGGTGGGCCCCGTCATCGGGGTCACCGGTACCGACTGCCGCCGAAACCCAAACTCATCGCGCGCCGTCAGGTTCCGGCGAACACCTTGACGAATCTCTCCAGCGATTCGCGGATATCGCTCTTGAGCGCGCCGGCGACCAGCATCCCGATCGGACCGAACAGCGCGGGACCGCCGAGGTGTACGTCGAAGCTGACGACCGAGCCGTCACCCTTGGGTTTGACTTTGGCGAGCAGCTTGACCTTGACACCGCCCACGCCGTCGCCGTTGAGCGTCATCGCTTCGGGCGGCTTATAGTGCACGATCGTCCACTTGATCCGGTTGGGCATGCCCTTGACCTCGACGATCGACTCGATGACGGTGCCCTTCTCCAGCTTTTCGGGCAGCTTGCTGCGCCATACCCGGTGGATGGTCAGCCAGTCCTTGTAGCGGGATAGGTCAGCGGCATGCGCCCAGGCTTCTTCGGGCGGCAGCGGTACGTCGATGGATCCGGAGAGTTTCGCCATGGTCAGTTCTGCTGGTCGCGTTCGGCGTCATCGTTCAGGGCGTTCTTGGCCAACAGGTCTTTGGCTTCGTCCAAGAACCCCATACGCCGTCCTTTCCGTAGCCGACCCTACCTGCCGGTCATTGAGGTCGAGTTCAGCGGCCAGCGACAAAGCGCCTCTGCAGAGGGCGCAAAGAATCGTTCAGCGACCCTTCGCTCCTCGTCGAGTTCACATCAGACCGGTTGGGGTTCGTCGTCGGTGTCGGGCGGGGCAAGGTGTTCGAGTGCGCCTCAGCGGTACGACACCGATCGCGGGCTTACAGGCTGCGGGCGAGCATCACGCAACGGCTTACGGACGCCACCACGGGATCGGTTCGGCGGGTTCCTCGGCGTCCACGCGCTCACCAGGCTTGGGCACCGCAACCCGAACCTGTGCGGCGTCGGCGGCGGGCAGCAGCCGCTCGATCGGCTCGGCCCACGGGTGCGGCGCCAGCCGGAAGGTACCCCAGTGGATCGGCACCAGAAGGGCAGAACCTGAGCCGGTGACATCCCGGTGGGCCTGGACCGCTTCCTCCGGACTCATGTGGATGTCGGGCCACGCTTTGTTGTACGCGCCGACCGGCATCAGCGTCAGGTCGAACGGCCCGTAGTCGCTGCCGATCTGCGCGAAGCTTTTGGTATAGCCACTGTCGCCGGCGAAGTATGCGCGGCGGTTCGGCCCGATCAGCACCCACGACGCCCACAGCGTGTTGTTGCGGCTCAAGAAGCGTCCCGAAAAATGGCGTGCCGGCGTGCAGATCAGGGTGAGCTCGTCCAGCTGGGTGCGCTCGAACCAATCCAGTTCGATGATCCGTTCGTCCGGAATTCCCCAGGCGCGCAGGTGCGCGCCCACACCCAGCGGCACAACAAACGGCGCCCATTGGCTGTGAGCCAGCGCGATGACGGTGTCGATGTCGAGATGGTCGTAATGGTCGTGGCTGATGACCACGGCGTCGACGGCGGGCAGAGCATCCACCTGCATCGGCGGCGGATGCAGCCGCTCGGGTCCGATCACGTCGGATGGCGAACAGCGGTGACTCCACACCGGATCGGTCAGCACCCGGTAACCGTCGATCTCCAGCAGCGCGGTGGCGTGGCCGAACCAGGTGACCGCAAGCCGGCCCGGGCTGTCGTCC
>NZ_DASRBZ010000279.1:0-5784 GCF_035653355.1 Mycobacterium sp.
CGCTGCCACGTGTACCCGAAGACCAGGCCCATCGCGAAATTGCCGAGCCCGGCGCCGAAGCCCTGGTAGAGGTGGTAGGCGCCGCGCAGCAGGCTTGAGCAGCCCACCGCGACGCGTGGGGCGATACCCAGTTGCCGCAACCGGGTCAGCAGGTAGCCGACGACGACGACCTCTTCGGCCCAGCCGTTGGCGAAGGCGCTCACCACCAGCATCGGGATACGCCACCAGGTGTCCCTGAGGCTCGACGGGACCACCGATGCGTTGAGCCCCAGCTTGCGGGCCAATAGATACAGCGCCAGGCCCGGTACGCCGATCAAAAGTGCCAGCCCGATGCCGCCGAGGAGGTCGGCGCGCCAGCGAAACCGGCCCAGCCCGATCCGCGCAGGGCTAAAACCGCTGCGCCACAACAGATAAAGGGCTAGCGCGCCCCATGCGATCAGCTGGGCGGCGAGCGCGACGTTGAGCCCGAGGTCGATCAGGTCGAAGTAAGACCGCTTGGGGTTCAGCGGAATCCGCTGCTTGCTCAGATTGCGCAGCACCGAATCGGCGAGCTCTAGGATCGCGGTGACGGCGCTGAGCCCGAACGTGACGCTCAACACGACGGCAACTTCGATGCCCAGCGCGCGGCGCTGCAGCAGCTCAGTCTCCGGCGCGCTCACCCCGACACGGTAACCGCAGCGCTGCGTCAGAAGTGGCGGGCGCGCAGGCCGTTGGCGAACGGGCAACCCATCAGCAGTCGGATGGCTTGGCTCAGGCCGGTCACGTCGTCAACCGGCTTGCGGAACGGCAGGCGGACGTCACGGTCGCCGTCGGCAGTTTCCACCCGCAGGCGCACGCCGTAGCGGTCCAATCCCAATGGACGCACCTGCCCGCGCCGAAGCGGCGCGGGCAGCTTAGATGCCAGCCGCGCGACCACATCGCGATGAGCGCTATCCAGATGCCGCAGCCAGCAGGACTCCATCGCGCAAAACGGGTCCGGCCGGGCCGCCAGCAGGGCCGCAACCTCGACGGACTCGGCCCCGGAGGCGTCGGTCACCACCACCGAATCGATCTGCAGGCGCAGTAACGCGTAGCGGGTGTCGTCGCCGCTCGGTTTTGAGGCCGGGGTCTGGATTTGCAGCAGCGCCGGGTTGGGGTCCTCGGCGGCGATCCTGTCGAGCAGCGGGCCCACCGCGGCCGGCGGTACGGACCGCAGGCGTCCGCGCATCCAGACCAGCGCGCGCACCGGTTCGCGCAACGGCAATGGCGCATAGTCGGCCAACTCCAGCACGGCTTGCCTGCCGCCGCAGGCAGGGGCGTTCAGCGGCACTGCGACGGCGATGGAGCCGTCGTCGAGCAGGTGATGCAGGGGAGTGGTGACCGGGTCGGCACCCTCGACCGCCAGCAGCGCGCCCCCAGCTCGTGCGCAGGTACTCCGGATCCGCTCTGCGGTCGTCGGCGCAATGCTGGCAGCGGTCATCGAGCCTCCTAGGCGACTAAGGTAAGCCTAACTTAACTAACCTGCGCGGGGCTCCGCAAGACCCGAGACCGGATAGTGTTTGATCGTGGCCCGCATCGCTTACCTCGGTCCGGAAGGGACGTTCACCGAAGCAGCGCTGCGACAGATGGCTGCAGCCCGCTTGGTCCCCGACCATGATCCAGAGACCTTGCGGCCGTTGCCCGTTGACAGCACACCGGCGGCACTCGACCGTGTCCGGGACGGCGCGGCCGATTACGCGTGCGTGCCGATCGAGAACTCGATCGACGGGTCGGTGGCGCCCACATTGGACAGCCTGGCGAGCGGCTCGCCACTGCAGGTGTTCGCCGAGGTGACGCTCGATGTGGCTTTCACGATCGCCGTGAAGCCCGGTCGCAGCGCCGCCGAGGTCCGCACGCTGGCCGCCTTCCCGACGGCCGCGGCACAGGTACGGCGGTGGCTGGCGGCGAACCTGCCCGGCGCCGAACTGCGGCCGGCGAACTCGAACGCCGAGGCTGCGCAGCAAGTCGCCGACGGCGGCGTCGACGCCGCGGTGAGCACAGCGCTGGCCGCCGAGCACCTCGGCCTGGCGGCGCTGGCCCAAGGTGTCGTCGACGAACCCAACGCGCGCACCCGCTTCGTCCTCGTCGGGCCGCCGGGACCGCCGCCGCCCCGCACCGGCGCCGATCGGACCTCGGTGGTATTACGCATCGACAACGTGCCCGGTGCGCTGGTGTCCGCGCTGACAGAAGTGGGCATCCGCGACATCGACCTCACCCGCATCGAATCCCGTCCCACCCGAACCGAATTGGGCACTTACATGTTCTTTTTGGACTGCGTGGGCCACATCCACGACAGCGCCGTCGCCGAAGCGCTCAAGGCGTTGTACCGCCGCTGCGCCGACGTGCGGTATCTGGGTTCGTGGCCGACGGGCTCGCCAGCCGGTGCGCTGCCACCGGATTGCGACGAGGCGGCGCGGTGGTTGGCGCGGGTGCGCGAAGGCAAGCCGGTCGAGGGGTTCGGTCGATGAGTGGTCGGCTGGTGCTGGTGCGGCACGGCCAGTCCTACGGCAACCTCGAGCGCCGGCTGGACACCCGCCCGCCCGGAGCGGGGCTGACACCGTTGGGGCGCGATCAGGCCAGGGGTTTCGCGCGAAGCGGCGCGACCCGACCGGCGATGTTGATGCACTCGGTGGCAACCCGGGCGGGCGAGACGGCGGCGGTGCTAAGCGCCGAATGGACCATGCCGGCCCGCGAAGTCGAAGGCATCCACGAGGTGCAGGTCGGCGAGCTGGAAAACCGCAGCGACGACGAAGCGATCGCCGAGTTCAACGCCATCTACCAGCGCTGGCATGAAGGCGAGCTCGACGTGCCGCTACCTGGCGGCGAGACCGGCAACCAAGTCCTGGATCGCTATGTGCCGGTGCTCACCGACTTGCGGCTGCGCTACCTCGACAGGGACGACTGGACCGACGACATCGTCGTCGTGAGCCACGGCGCCGCGATCCGGCTGGCCGCTGCGGTGTTGGCCGGAGTCGACGGCAGCTTCGTCGTCGACCACCATCTGGGCAACACCGAGGCGGTGGTCCTGGCCCCGATCACCGACGGGCGGTGGAGTTGTGTGCGGTGGGCCGACCAGACCCCGCCGTTCTATCCCGAGCCGGAGCCCACCCCTATCGCGGACGCGGTGCGCTCCAGCACCGACCCAATGGGCTAGCGGGGATCAGATAGCGACGGCCAGCGCGGCCGGTTCACCACACGCGCAGCCGACGGCATCGCAGTCGACCACGAAGTCATGCGGCAGCAGCTCCGGGCTGGTGCAGCCGTCCTCGGTGCACTCTGAGCGGCGCAGCGAATGACGAATGACGGTGCCGTGGCAGTGATCCAAGCCTGCCCGGCAGTCGCGGCAGGTTGTGCTCATGGGCCGTTCTTAGCACTGTGCGCCGACAAACCCGGCGATGCCACGCCCGAAGTGGCGGTTGTTTAAGCCCAACCCAATTCGTGCAGCCGGTCGTCGTCGATCCCGAAGTGGTGCGCGATCTCGTGGATCACCGTGACCTTCACCTCGTCGACCACCTCGTCGTCGCTGTCGCAGATGTCCAGCAGCGCGCCGCGGTAGATCGTGATGGCGTCCGGCAGCGATCCGGCGTAGTTCGAGTCGCGCTCGGTCAGCGCCACACCCTCATAGAGGCCGAGCAGGCCGGGGTCGTCGGGATGGCGGTCGGCGACCAGGACGACGACGTTGTCCATGACCGCCGCGAGTTCCGGAGGGATCGCGTCGAGCGCGTCAGACACCAGTTCGTCGAACCGTTGCGGGTCCATCCGCACGGCCACCCGGCTAGCCTCCCGGCGCGGGCTGGGCAGGCGGCGGTGGCGGCGGTGCTTCCGGCGCAGGTGGTGGCGGCGCCTCGGGAGCCGGGGGCGGTGGCGGTGCTTCCGGCGGCGGTGCTGGCGGCGGATTGGCGGGCGCTGCCGGCGGCGGGTTAGCGGGCGCGGCCGGTGCCTGGTTGGCCGGCGGCTCGGGCGGGGCGGCAGGCTGGTTGGGAAGATGCTGATTGCCCTGCCGTTGCTGCGTCGTCGGCGTGGCCGGGGACGCCGGTGACGGCGCACTGGCGGCGGGCGGCGACCCGGAGATCGGCGGGAGGTTGAGCCGCTCCGGTGGGATATCCGGCGGCGGGACCGGTGGCTGACCGTTGATCAGCAGCGGCCCCTTGGCGCTGTTCAGCAGCGTCGCCCAGCCGCCGTTGCCCAGCGTCGCGCCGATGCTGCAGGCGACTTCGTGGCTGCCGGCCGACCAGCTCGGCAACGAGATCGTGCTGTAGATGAGCGTCAGCGTGGTGGTGCGCAACTGGACCGGCGCCAGGTACGCGTCGGTGAGCCGGGTGCAGGTGTCCTTGATGTAGGTGTCCTGTTCGGGCTCCGGCGGCAGCGCGTCGTGGAACTTCTCGGCCAGGTTGACGGTGCCGGTGACTTCCATGGCGTGCGGTGCCGCGCAGTCGACCGGGACGTCGGTCGGCTGGTTGGCGGACAGGTCGATACCCAGGCACGTGCCAGCCGGCCAGACCTTGGACTGGTCGAGGTCGGCGACCTTGCCTTTGAACGCGACCTGCTGGTTGTCGGCGCCGGGCAGCTGCAGCCCGCATAGCATGCGGCGTTCACCGGACTGGCGCCACGCCCGGTCACCGGACCACAGCATGCTGATGCTGAACTTGCTGTTGGGGTCGAACCGGGTGCCGAGGTAGCGGCGCACGGCGGCTTCGCACTGCTCCTGGCTGATCTGTTCGATGCGCGCGGCCGACGGCGGGGCGGCGTCGGGCCCGTATTCCGAACCGGGGAAGGTGCGCATGTCGATGGACTCGGCGACCTCGAACCGGTGCTCGTCTTTGCAGTCGACGATGGTCGCGGCCTCAGGCATCCGCTCCGGCCACATCAGGCAGTTACCGGCAGCGGCGTGGTTGAACGCTTCGTTGCCTTTCGCGCCGGTGCTCGGCACCGGGTCGATGTAACCGGCCAGCCGGCCGGGCCGGCTACCGCCGATGGGCGCGACGGTGACAATTCCGGCGATGAGTAGGCCACCGAGAGCGGTCAGTAGCAGTGCGCGCCTGGTCGACGTGGCGTGCAAACTGTGCAGCCAGTCGAGTCGTGCCAGCCAGTGTTTTGGCTGCTCGGCGGGCGGGTGTTCCCGCTCAGGTGCGTCTAGCATCCGCTCCATTCTGACAGGCGCCGCCATACGCAGCGAACGGTGTTACTTATGGTGCAGTTGTGGTGGGGAGTCGACCGGGTTGCCCGCTAGATGTTCGCCGGCGTGAGCAAAAGTAGGGTCAGGGCGTGATCGACCTGAGACTTCTGCGCGACGATCCCGACGCTGTACGCCGCTCCCAGATCAGCCGCGGCGAGGATCCGGCAATTGTGGACGCGTTGCTGGCCGCCGATACGGCCCGGCGCGCGGCGATCGCGCGGGCCGATTCGCTACGCGCGGAGCAGAAGGCCGCCAGCAAGAAGGTAGGCGCCGCATCCGCTGAGGACCGCCCGGCGCTGTTGGAGCGGGCCAAAGACCTGGCCGAGCAAGTCAAGGCCGTCGAGTCTGAGCAGGCCGACGCCGAGGCGGCGTTCACCGCGGCGCACATGGCGATCCCCAACGTCATCATCGAGGGCGTGCCGGCCGGGGGAGAGGACGACTACGCGGTCCTAGACGTCGTCGGGGAGCCGGCGGGCATCGAAAACCCCCGGGACCACTTGGAAATCGGCGAATCGCTGGGCCTCATCGACATGGCGCGCGGCGCCAAGGTGTCCGGGTCGCGGTTTTACTTTCTGACCGGCCGGGGCGCG
>NZ_DASRBZ010000280.1:0-2715 GCF_035653355.1 Mycobacterium sp.
GAAACGGGCCACCGCCTGCGGTGTGGCCGCCGGATGGCTGTGCAGGTACGACGCATGTACACCCGCGTGCACCGCTCCGTCTTGCATGGCGTTTGCTTCCCGGCCGCGATATACCCACGCCGGTTGGTAGGTGTCGGTGAAAGTGACTGCAGTGCGGTGGAATTCGTGGCCGACAACACGTTGTCCGGTGTGATACAGCGGCGACTCACTCACCGCAACGGCGTCGCGGTAAGCCAACGTCAGATGCTCACTGAATCGTGCCGATCCGGCCAGGATGTCGCACATCGGGTGACCGTCGAGCTCGGAGACGAGATAGGTCAGCCCTGCGCATTCCGCGTGCACCGGCGCGCCCGCGAGGGCCAGTGTCTTGATTTGTTGGCGGGCAACGTTGTTCGCGGACAGCTCCGCCGTGAACTGCTCGGGGAAGCCGCCCGGCAGAACGACGGCGGCACTGCCATCGGGCAAGGAGTCCACACAGGGGTCGAATTCGACGACGTCGGCACCGGTGGCCCGCAACAGTTCCGCATGCTCGGCGTAGCCGAAACTGAACGCCTTGCCCGCTGCCAGCGCCACGGTGACAGAAGTGCGCTCGACGTCACCAACTGCGGCGAACGGATCCCAGGGCGGATCAGCGACCCGGCTGGCCGCGGCGGCCGCGACGGCGCCGACATCGACGTGGCGAGAAATCAGTGTCGTCATCGCGTCGACTGCCTCATGCGCGCGGCGACCGTATTCGACGGCGGTGATGAGGCCCAGATACCGGGTGGGCAACTCGATTTGGTCGGTTCGGGGTATGGCGCCGAAAACGGCGACACCGGCGTGCTCGCAGGCTTGTCGCAGCACCTGTTCGTGCCTGGGTGATCCGACCCGGTTTAGCACAACGCCGGCGATGCGGGTGGCGGCGTCGAACGTCGAGAACCCGTGCAGCAGTGCAGCGATGCTGTGACTTTGGCCGCGCGCGTCGACCACCAGGATCACCGGGGCGCCGAGTAGGGCTGCGACGCGGGCGGTGGACCCTGCCGCGGGGATAGTCGGGTCAGGGCCGATGCGTCCGTCGAACAAACCCATGACGCCTTCGGCGACGGCGATGTCGGCACCGACAGCGCCGTGGGCGTATAGCGGGCCAATTAGCTGTTCTCCCACCAAGACTGGGTCGAGGTTGCGCCCGGGCCGCCCGCAGGCCAGCGCGTGATAGCCAGGATCGATGAAGTCCGGGCCAACCTTGAATCCCGCGACCCGGTGACCAGCCTGTCGCAATGCCCCCATCAAACCCGTTGCGACAGTGGTCTTTCCGCTCCCAGATGCCGGCGCGGCGATAACGACGGCGGGAGCGCTCACCGTCTCGCCCTATGCCGCGAGCGGGCGCATAATGACGGCGTCAGCGGCGTGTCGACGTACAAACACGCCCGCTCGCCGGGAGAAGTCTCGCCGGGAGAAGTCTCGCCGGGAGAAGTCTCGGCGGGAAGAGTTTCGCCGGGCAATGCAACGGAGCTCACCACTCGATGCCCTTCTGGCCTTTGCGGCCGACGTCCATCGGGTGCTTGACCTTGCTCATCTCAGTAACCAGGTCAGCGGCCGCGACGAGCCGCGGCGCGGCGTCACGCCCGGTGATCACCACATGCTGTCGGCCAGGGCGGGCCAGCAGCGTGTCGACCACTTCGTTGACGTCGACCCAGCCCCACTTGAGTGGGTAGGTGAACTCGTCGAGCACGTAGAAGTCGTGCTGTTGCCCGGCGAGTCGGCGCGCGATCTCTGCCCACCCGTCGGCGGCCGCGGCGGCATGATCGTCGACACTGCCGGGTTTGCGCGACCAGGACCAGCCGGCACCCATCTTGTGCCACTGCACCGGGCCGCCGATGCCCTGTTCGTCGTGCACCCGGCCAAGCTGGCGGAAAGCCTCCTCTTCGCCGACCTTCCATTTCGCACTCTTGACGAACTGGAACACTGCGATGTCCAGGCCGGCGTTCCACGCGCGCATCGCCATCCCGAACGCGGCGGTCGACTTGCCCTTGCCGGCACCGGTGTGCACGGCGAGCACCGGCAGGTTGCGCCGCGCCCGCGTGGTCAGCCCATCGTCGGGAACCTGCAGTGGACGGCCTTGTGGCATAAGCGTTTACTCCACCCGCTCAGGCCACACGGCGCACAGCATGGGTCAGACGATCGGCACGCAACTGATCCAGCCGCATCGTCGGCGCTCCCAGCTGCACAGCCAATTGCTCGGCGAGTCCTAATCGCACGTAGGACGTCTCGCAGTCGACGACCACCGCGGATGCGCCCTCGGCAACCAGACGTGCAGCCGCTAACCGACTGCGGCCCAACGGATCTGGGCCGGCGGTGGCCCGCCCGTCGGTCAGCACTACCACCAGCGGTCGGCGGGCTCGGTCGCGCACCTTCTCCCTCACCACCAATTCGCGGGCAGCCAGCAAGCCTTCGGCCAGCGGGGTTTTGCCGCCGGTATCGAAGTGCGCCAACCGGCGGCCGGCGATGTGCGCCGACGAGGTCGGCGGGAGCAGCAACTGCGCACCCAGCTCGCGGAAGGTGATCACCGCGACCTTGTCGCGGCGCTGGTAGGCATCGCGCAGCAGCGACAGCGTGGCGCCGCTGACCGCGGCCATCCGGTCGCGGGCGGCCATCGAACCGGACGCGTCGACGACGAATATCACCAAATTGCCTTCCCGTCCCTCACGTATCGCGCGGCGAACGTCGCCTGGCTGC
>NZ_DASRBZ010000281.1:0-8833 GCF_035653355.1 Mycobacterium sp.
GGGTTGTCGACTCGGCAGCAGGAGCACCATTGCCGCGTAACGCAGAATGGTGTCGGCCAGCTCGTCGACCGCCGGTGCGCCGATCCGCTCGGCAAAGCCGTCGGGGAAGATCACCTGCAGCGCGGTGGCCATCCGCTGCACCGCCGCACCGTAGTGCTGGCGGGCCAACTCGAGCATCAGGCCAGGTTCGTCGGCGAGCATCCGAGTCAGCACCCGATGCTGGCGGAACCGCACAATCGACAATGTGAATGCCTCGACATAGTAATTCGATTGGGGTCTGCGGATTTTCAGTTCCTCGGCGATGCCTGCGAACAGCGCTGCATTCTCCCGGTCGATAACGGCTGCGACTAATTCGTCACGGTTGGCGAATCGGCGGTAGATGGTGGTCCGGCTCACCCGGGCGCGGCGTGCCACATCGTCGAGGGCGACCCGCCGCAGCCCGTGCCGCTCGAACTCGACGACGGCCGCGTCGAGGATCGCTTGGGTGGCGGGATCAGCCGCGGGTGTAACCGGCACGGGCAAACCTGTTGTAGCGCAGTCTCATCGGCAGATGGTCCCACAGCCAGTTGGCCGGCCGCGACCGGCACATCGCGGCGAACCGTTGGTAGCGGCGTTCCTGCCGCTCGCTCCACGGCAGCCCCAGCAACTCGCGGGCCCGGGGCGGCAGACCGCCGGTGGTCAGGAACGCCGCGACCGGGTTGAACATGATTGCCAGCATCGCCCACAGCCATGTCGGCACCGCCTTGGGGCACGGGAACCCCTTGGTGACATATCCGACACCGTATTTGGCTGTCGGGTGCGCGACGATGACGTGGTCGAGCATGCGGTTCCAATACTGTTCGAACTCGGCGTAGTCGGCCGGCATCGGGCGCTCACTTACCCCGTAGCGGCGATACCAGGTTTTGGACTCGAGGTAGATCTGTTCCTTTTCGGCACGGGATAGCCGCTTGACGAACGTGTCGGCGAAATAGAGGACCTGCTCGACGAAAGTGGCGTGCGCCCAGAAGTAGGTTTCCGGGTCCAGTGCGTGGTAGCGCTTGCCCTCTGGCATCTCGCCTTTGATCTCGTGGTGGAAATCCCGCACCTGCCGGCCCGGGTGGTCGTCGTCGGAGCCGTAGACGGTCATGAAGATCGGCGGCAGCGATCGTTTGACCCGCGCGGCGGTGTCGGAGAAGAACACCGAATGATCCAGCACACCTTGGCCGAGTTCAGCCAGCATGTTCTGCAGCACCGCTGGCCGCGGCCCGATCAGGAACATGCGGTTGTCACCGAAGTAGCGCCACACCAGCGACTGTGGCCCTAGTGGCAGGGCATCGGAGTCATGCCCGGTGGCCTCGGTCTCCCTCTCGGAAAGCTCAGTCACTGAGACAGTGTTACATATTCTGCACTTTGTACCAAGCCCCCGGGGCCTTGGCGCTGTGGCTTTAGCAGGTTTGCCCGGCTGGGAGCGACTATCTCATTTGAAATCGCGCGTAGGCGGGCACAAACGGACATCCCTGCTGACGCTTGCCGAACGGTTGAGCCTTGCCGCGCTGCTGAACAACGGTCACGGTGTCATAACTGATCCGGCGTGCCATTGCGGGCAACGCGATTCGCCCCGGCATGATCCTGCTCATGCCCCCGCTGAGCCGCCGCGCCGCGCTGCGTCTGGGCATCGGCGCCGTCGCAGGCGCTACCGCCACATGGGCGTTGAGCGCGTTGCTGGATCCGGGCGAAGCGGCGACTTCTCCCTCGCCGTTCGAGCCGGTCGCGGGCACCGCATCGCCGACGCGGCTGTCGGGCTCGTTCGTCTCGGCGGCGCGCGGGGGCATGACGACCAACTGGGTGATGGCGCTGCCGCCTGGCCACACTGGGCCGCTGCGGCCGGTGATCGCGTTGCACGGCAAGGACGGCAACGCCAACACCGTGATCGACCTGGGTGTTGAAGACGCGCTGGCCGAACTGGTCAAGTCTGGCCGACCCGGATTCGCCGTGGTCGGTGTCGACGGGGGCAATACCTACTGGCATCGGCGCGCCGACGGGCACGACTCGGGAGCGATGGTTCTTGGCGAGCTGCTGCCGATGCTGGCAAGCAAAGGATTGGACACCTCGCGGGTGGCGTTCCTCGGCTGGTCGATGGGCGGCTACGGCGCGCTGCTGTTGGGTGCCCGGCTGGGCCCGGCACGCACCGCGGGGATCTGCGCCGTCAGCCCGGCGTTATGGACGTCGTACACCGCCAGCACCCCGGGGGCTTTCGACAACTACGACGACTGGGTGCGCAACAACGTGTTCGGTCTGCCGGCGCTGGCCTCGATCCCGATCCGGGTCGACTGCGGCACCAGCGACCGGTTCTGCCCGGCCACGCGGCAGTTCGTCGCCCAGCTGCGGACACCCCCGTCCGGTAGCTTCTCTGCGGGCGGGCATGACGTATCGTTTTGGCGCCAGCAACTGCCGGGGGAGCTGACCTGGCTGGCCTCTTAATCCCGGCGAAGGGCGCCTAGGCGCCGCCACTTCGAGAACAATGACACCCACGCCGCACCGGCTACGAAGGTGGTGACATTGCCGCAGACCAACACAATCAGCGCGCGCGAGACGCGCGAGCCGGCGCGGCGCACCTCCAAGCCCGGATTCCGCCTCGACATCGAGGGTCTGCGCGCGGTGGCGGTGGTCGCGGTGGTGCTGTTTCATGCCGATGTGCCCGGCGTCGGCGGCGGGTATGTGGGCGTGGACGTCTTCTTCGTGATCTCCGGGTTCTTGATCACCGGCCTGCTGTGGCGCGAGGTGACGGCGGCGGGGACGGTTCGGCTGAGCCGCTTCTACGGGGCCCGGGCCCGGCGGCTGCTGCCGGCAGCAGCGACGGTCGGGGTGGCCACCGCGATCGGCTCGGCGGTGTTGCTGCCGCCGCTGCAAGCTCGAAGCGTCATCGGGGACGGCATCGCCAGCGCACTGTATGTCGGCAACTACCGCTTCGCTATCCACGGCACCGACTATTTGGCCGCCGATGCCCCGCCGTCACCGTTTCAGCACTACTGGTCGCTCGGCGTCGAAGAGCAGTTCTATCTGCTGTGGCCGGCGTTGATCATCGGGACGGCGTGGCTGGTTCGGCGGGGTGGCCTCCGGGTGCCGTCGAGGCTGAACCCGTATCTCGTGGTGCTGGCGGTAGTGGCGGCGGTGTCGTTTGCGCTGTCGCTGGCCTGGACGCACACATCGCCGCCGTGGGCGTTTTTCTCGCTGCCGACTCGGGCCTGGGAGCTGGCCGCGGGTGGTCTGGTTGCGCTGTCGGCCGGGCAGTGGCGGCGACTCCCGGCGCTGTCCGCGGCGATCGCGGGATGGGGCGGGCTGGCGCTGATCCTGCTGAGTTGCCACACGCTGGGCACGGCCACGCCCTACCCGGGCACGGCGGCCCTGTTGCCGGTGCTGGGCACGGCATTGGTGATCGGCGCCGGGTGCGCCGACAGCCGGTTGGGCGCCGGTCGGCTGCTGTCGCTGCCGGGGATGCGCGCGATCGGGCGGATGTCGTACTCCTGGTATCTGTGGCACTGGCCGGTGCTGCTGCTGATGCCGCCGCTGCTGGGCCAGTCGGCAGGCTTGGCGGGCAGACTGGCGGCGGTCATGGTCTCCGCCGGGTTGGCGGTGCTGACGCTTCACCTGGTCGAGAACCCCGGTCGGTTCTCCGCTCCAGTGCGCCGATCGGCGGCCCGCAGCCTCGCGCTCGGCGCGGCCGCCACCGTGGTCGCCGTCTGCGCCGGCGTGGTCCTGCTGATCCTGGTGCCGGTTCCGGTCGGTCGCGGGGTGGCGGCCGCGGCACCGAAGATCAGCGTGACACCGCCGCCGGCGGCGAGCCCGCTCGACCCGCGTGCCGCGGCCGTGCAGCAGGGGTTCGCGCAAGCGCAGGCCGCGGTCGCGGCCTCTGCCGACCTCAAGGCGGTGCCGTCGAATCTCACACCGCCGCTTGCCGAGGCGCCGGCCGACAAGCCGGCAGTGTTCGTCAACGGCTGCGTGCGTTCGTGGCGGGAAGTCGGCCAAAGTGAATGCGCCACAGGCGATCTCGTATCGCCGACTACTGTGGCGCTGGTCGGCGATTCGCATGCCGCGATGTGGAATCCGGCACTGCAGCAGCTAGCCGAGCAACGGCACTGGCGGTTGGAGACGCTGGGCAAAGTGACCTGCCCGTTGATGGAGCTGCCGATCACCAGCCCTTATCTGGGCCGCGAGTACACCGAATGCGAGCAGTGGCGCGCCGACATCATGGCCCGGCTGCAGGGCGAACACCCCCGGCTGGTCGTGCTGAGCATGTCGCGGCGCTACGGCGCCGACTTCGGTTTTACGTCCTACGACCCGGCCTGGCTCGCCGGCCTGACCCGCACGGTGGCGCAGCTGCGCGCCACCGGCGCGAATGTCCTTGTGTTAGGGCCGATTCCGGATCCGCATTCGACCGTGCCGACGTGCCTGTCGGCTCATCTCGATGACGCCACCGCGTGCTCGCCGCCGCGGTCGACGGCGGTCAACGACGCCGGCATCGCCGCGGAACAGGCGGCCACCACCGCCGGTGGCGGCCGCTACGCCGATCTGACCGAGCTGTTCTGTACCCGGGAGCGCTGCCCGGCCATCGTCGGCAACGACCTGGTGTACCGCGATGACAACCACGTGACGATCGAGTACGCGCAGACGCTGGCACCGGTGATCGGCGCGTTGGCCGACCGCGCGTTGGCCGGCCGCTGAACGTTATTCGCCGCTTTTCCGTGCCCGCCGCAGCCTGGCGGCGCCGACCACGGCAAGTACCCCAGCGACGGTTGCCAGCAGCAACGTCAGCAATAGCAGCGGAGGATCGTAGACCACCGACGTGGTGACGGGCTGGCCATCGGCAACGGGCGCGACCTGCACAGTGGATCGGACCTGCGACCAGCTCAGCGCACACCCAAGCACTGCGGCGCAGGCGATGGCGAGTTCGGTGACCGCGCGACTGCGGGCACTCACCACTTCGACCCGGCGTCGTTGCCGCGATCCTGCGGGTCGTCGAGCCCATCCGGGCCGACGCGCTCCTCCACCAACGGCGTGAGCGCCGCCCGCAGATGGCGGTGCCGTCGCGCCCAGGCCTGCGCAGTGCGCCCGTGCGTGAGCTTGAGACCGATGCCGACCCGGCCGCGTGGCACCCCGACCAGCTCACCGAGTGCGCGCGCTGTCTGCCAGCGCTGCAGCGGTTCCCCGGAGTCCGGCGCATGCTCGGCTTCCGGATAGACCTTGACGATCTCCGCCACGTTGACGGTCTCCGTGCCTTGACGCAGGGTCCGTTCGGTCAGCTCCACCGAGGTATGGATTCGCGCCGCCTTGACCTGGATGGCGAGGAAGCCGGACACCAGTACCAAAAAGACCAGCGGGACCACCACCTGCCAGCCGTATCCGCTGGATTTTTCGATGAAGAGCATCGCCACCGCCATGACCGGACCGAGCAACACCCAGTACCAGCTCGCACCGGGCTCGTAGAACAACCGCTTGGGTTCGCGATCGGTGCCAGATTGTTCGGCTGCGCTCATGGTTGGCTCAGCGTAACGCTGGCCGGCGAGCAGCATCACACCGCGCCACCAAGCACCCCGATGAAGCTCGGGTCTTATTCACCTAGTGAAGTAGGCGTGGGCGTCTCGGCGGTGCAGCAGCACAACGCCGCCGGCGATCAACACCGAGCCGACGATGCCGCTGACCGCGCAGACCACCGCCACGACCGGTGGCCAGTCCCCGCTGAACAACCGGCTGACCACGTAGACGACGGTGGCCACGCCGCCGCCGGTCAGCAAAGTGCGGGCCCACCGATACCCGGCCCGCATCAGCAGCAGGAAGGTCACCACGATCACCAGCACGACGGCCGTGAGCAGCCCGGAGGCGGCGTAAAGAATCGGCGACCCGTGGCCGACGTGCGAGCTGAGCATGTCCACGACATAGCCGATCACCAGTAGCGGCAACGCGGTCAGCCATAGCCAAAAGCCGGTATCGACGTCGACCGGACGCGGAGGGCGCTCGGGCGGGGTCGGCGCACCCGGCGGGGTGGGCCCGCCGGGGGGTCCGGGTGGCGTACCGGGCCAGCTTGGCGGGGCCGGCGGCGTCCACGGCCCATGCGGTTCTGGCGGGAGCGACGGCTCATGCGGGGCCGGGGGCTCCGGCTCATGCGGCTCTGGTGGCGTCGACGGCTCATGCGGGGCTGGCGGCTCCGGCCACCGCTGCGGCTCGATCACGACAGCCAGGCCGCCGCCTCAGCGGCCCAGTAGGTCAGCACGATCTGGGCGCCGGCTCGCCGGATGCTGGTCAGCGACTCCAGTACGGCGGCGCTCCGATCGATCCAGCCGTTGGCGGCCGCGGCCGAGATCATCGCGTACTCCCCCGACACCTGGTAGGCGGCCACCGGCACCGGCGATATCGCGGCCGCGGCGGCCACCACGTCGAGGTAACCCATCGCGGGTTTGACCATGACGATGTCGGCGCCCTCGTCGAGGTCCAGTTGCACCTCGCGCATCGCCTCGCGAGCGTTGCCCGGCTCCTGCTGATAGGTGCGGCGGTCACCGGACAGGCTCGAGCTCACCGCCTCGCGGAACGGGCCGTAAAACGCCGACGCGAACTTCGCCGCGTAGGCCAGGATCACCACGTCGGCGTGGCCGGCAGCGTCCAGGCCATCGCGGATCGCGGCCACCTGGCCGTCCATCATCCCGCTCGGCCCAACCACATGCGCGCCCGAATCTGCTTGCCGCACAGCCAATTCCACATACCTGGCCAAGGTGGCGTCATTGTCGACCCGTCCTGAAGCGTCCAAGACGCCGCAGTGCCCGTGGTCGGTGAACTCGTCCAGACAGGTGTCAGCCATCAGCACGGTGGCGTCCCCGAGATCCTTGGCCAGGTCGCGCAGCGCGACATTGAGGATGCCATCGGGGTCAGTCCCGGCCGAGCCCGACGCGTCCTTGTCTTCGTCGCGGGGCACACCGAACAGCATCAGCCCACCTACCCCGGCCGCGACGGCGTCGGCGGCGGCGGATCGCAGCGACTCGCGGGTGTGCTGCACGACGCCCGGCATCGATGAGATCGGGCGCGGCTCGTCGATCCCGTCGGCGACGAACATCGGCAGCACCAAATGCCTTGGCTCCAGCGAAGTTTGCGCTACCAGCCGGCGCATCGCGGCAGTCGAGCGAAGTCGACGCGGGCGTTGCCGGGGATACGCACCACCTCCGTGGCGACCCGCTGCGCCCGGCTGCGCCGCGCTTGCGATCGCCACCTAACGCCTGCGGCTCTTCTTACGTGGCGGTGGCAGTGCGCCCTCGGCGCGCAGCCGAGCAGCATGCTCGGCCAGCGCATCGACCAAGGGACCCACCGCGGCGATCTCCGGCTGCACGTCGACTCGCAGGCCGAACTCGGCAGCGGTTTCCGCTGTCTTGGGTCCGATGCAGGCGACGATGGTCCGGGCGTGCGGCTTGCCCGCGATCCCGACCAGGTTGCGCACCGTCGAGCTTGAGGTGAAGCACACGGCGTCGAAGCCACCGGTCTTGATCATTTCGCGGGTTTCCGCCGGCGGCGGCGCAGCCCGCACGGTGCGATACGCGGTGACGTCCTCGATCTCCCAGCCGCGTTCGCGCAATCCCTCGGCCAGCGTCTCGGTGGCGATGTCGGCACGCGGCAGCAATACCCGGTTCACCGGGTCGAAAACGCTGTCATACGGCGGGAATTCGTCGAGCAGGCCCAGCGAGGACTGCTCCCCCGAGGGCACCAGCTCCGGGCTGACCCCGAACGCGCGGACCCGGTCGGCGGTGGCCTCGCCGACGCAGGCGATCTTCACCCCGGAGAACGCGCGGGCGTCGAGCCCGAATTCGCCGAACTTCTCCCACACCGCGCGCACCGCGTTGGTGGAGGTGAACACCACCCACTGGAAGCGCCCGTCTACCAGGCCCTTGACCGCACGCTCCATCTGCGCGGGGCTGCGCGGCGGCTCAACGGCGATGGTCGGGACCTCTATCGGCAGGGCGCCGTAGGACGTCAGCCGCTCGCTCATCTCACCGGCCTGGTCCTTGGTCCGCGGCACCAGCACCGTCCAGCCGTACAGGGCCCGGCTTTCCCACCAGTTGAGCTTCGCCCGGTTGGCGACGGTCTTGCCGATGGTCGCCACCAGCGGGCCGGTCAGCGGCCCGGCCGGGTCGGCGCCGCCTAGAACCGCCCCGTCAGTCAGCGCGTGCAGCGTGGTCTCCACCGATCGCTGCGTGCAGGTAGTGCCGGCCGCGGTGACGACGCACGGCGTCGATTCGGCCAGCCCATAGTCGATCAGGGTGCGAGCCGCGTCGGTCAGGTGCGAGGGGGTCGCTTGCAGGATCAGCGGGCCCGGGGCGGCGGCAAGCGCCGCCCAGTCGACGTCGCCGCGCACATCGGCGACAGTGTGCGACGAGCCCAACGGCAGTCCCGCGTATGTCGGCACCGCGGCGCTGGCGGCCAGCCCAGGCACGATCTCGAATTGCAGATGCGCCCGCGCCACGGCGTTGACCTCGCTGATCACCGCATCCACTTCCAGCGGATCACCCGCGACCAGGCGTACCACGTCGACTCCGGAACGAGCCTCGGCGATCAGCGTCTTGGCTACTTCAGCGGGTTCACCCAGCGCGGGCCGGATGTCGGGCCCAACCGACACCACGGCCGTCGGCGCCTCGGCATCGGTGGCCTCTGCGGCGTCGGCTTGCGCCGGCCCCGACACCGGCGGCAGCTCGGTCCCGATCAGCGCCTGCACCGCCTCGGGGACATCGGCGTCAGTGAACACCAGGGCGGCGTTGGCCAGTACGCTCGCAGCCCGCGTCGTCAACAAGCCTGGATCCCCGGGGCCTGAGCCCACAAA
>NZ_DASRBZ010000282.1:0-6074 GCF_035653355.1 Mycobacterium sp.
CATGGTGTCGTAGGAGGTGGCCTGTGCAGTACCACTCCAGCTGGCACCGGCGATGTTGACCGACGACGCCCACATCTTGCGGGCCTCGTCCTCAACGGTCTGAGCGTGCACGTCGAAACGTCCCGCCATCGCCCGCATCTGGTCCGGATCGGTCATAAACCGAGTTGGCATTGATATCTCCTTAGCTCGAAATCAGCTGGCTGTGATGGATGTGGTGGCCGGACGTGTCACGCGATGGCGTAACCGCCGACCCGGAAATACACGGCTGGGCCCCCCTTTCCTAACCGGCGTAAACCGGGCGTTGCACCACGGTGGGACGGACATCGAAGCGCGGAGTTGAAGCCATAGGAGTCGGCCCGGCGCGGCCGGTCAACGGCGCCAGCGGCGCGCCGAGCATGCTTCCCGGGTTCGCTGCGCCGACCGCCGGCGTAGCGGCACTGGCAGTGGTGGCCGGCAACGACGCGGCAACGGGGTTGAACGCCGGAGCGGCCGACGCCCAACTCTGCGGCACCGACAGCACGCCGACTGATGTCGCCCGGCCCAGGCCGGCAGTCACCGCGGCACTGCCCAGGCTCGGTGAGGCGAGCGCCCCGGAGCTGCTGCCCAGCGCGGAACCCAGCCCTGGGAAGTTGCCGAACATGCCCATAGCGGGAGTCACCGACCGCATCACGGAACTGGCCGAGCCGAGCATCGATGCGCCCGAAGCACCCAGCGACGCCGACGAGCCCGCACCGGACGCGACGCTGGCGCCGGAGGTCAGGGCCGTGGACGAGGTCGTCAGACCGGTCAATGCCGTCGCCGACGATGTGCCTGAAGACGTCGATGACGCCGTCAGCGGCGCGGACGTCGTGGCGGCCAGCGGCATCGACATCGTCGATGTCAGCGGTGCCACGGTTTGCGCGCTGGCGCCGGCTCCAGTGCCGGCAGCTTGCGCCGCCGCCGCGGCCTGAAGGGCCGTTCCGCCTGCGGTGGTGGTCGGCATCGGCGGGGTGAACGGCGCGAACGTCGATGCCACCTGCGCTGCCGCTTGATAGCCGAACATCGCCGCGGCGTCCTGCGCCCACATCTCCATGTAATGGGCCTCGGTGGCCATGATCGCCGGTGTGTTCTGCCCGAAGAAATTGGTCGCGATGAGCATCATCAGCAGCGCGCGGTTGGCCGCGATGACCGGCGGGGGCACCGTCATAGCGAATGCCGCCTCATAAGCGGCCACCGCCGCCTTGGCCTGAGCACCGGTCTCGGCGGCCTGCCCGGCGGTGCTGCTGATCCACGACACGTACGGGGTGGCTGCGGCCGCCATCGCCACGGATGACGGCCCCAACCACCCAGCGGCCAACTCCGAGATCACCGAGCTGTATGAGCTTGCCGTAGCGTACAAATCGGCCGCCAACGCGTCCCAGGCCACGGCGGCGGCAAGCATCGGCCCCGCTCCTGGACCGGCGTACATCCGCGCGGAGTTGATCTCCGGCGGCAACAGCGCCCAATCCAACATCTAGATATGCCCCCGCCAGAACCTGCTACTGAGCGGCGGCCGCGTTGGCGGCCTCGGTGACCGCGTACGACGCAGCGCTGGTACCCAAGGTGTTGACGAACTGCTCGTGGATCGCCGCGGCCTGCGCACTGACCGCCTGGTACATCTGCGCGTGCGCGACGAACTGCGCGGCCGTCAGCGCCGACACCTCGTCGGCAGCCGCGGGAACCACGCCCGTCGTCGGAGCGGCCGCAGCCGCGTTCTGCGCGCTCATCGAAGCGCCGATGCCCTGCAGGTTGGCAGCCGCCGCCGTCAACGCTTCCGGCTGCGTGGTTACGAACGACATGTAAGCTTCCTTCCCCTCGATAGCTGAGAGCAATCGCTCCGTGCATGAGAGTAGAGGCCTGAGACACGCTTTGCCGCCCCCAACGGCCGGTGTTCGAAAGTGTTCACCCATCGGCAACAACTGTTCATCTAGGGCAACATTTCATTAACACTGCTGAAGACGACGAAGTCCGTGCAGGTCGTTTTGGCTACCTGTGCGACGCCCCGAGTGTTGGCGATCACCCGCGGGCCACGGGCTGCCGGTCGGACTGTCGGGCGGCGGATAAAAATCTGGGCTGAAAAAACTGCCTTGTGCGCTCAGTAGCGCAGCGGCAATGCCTTGAGGGCGAACGTCTTCGCCGGGAACGAGATCTCGGGTGTGTAGCCGGGAGCCAGTTGGAACTCAGGGATCTTCGCAAGCCACTCGCCGATGATGACCGTTAATTCCATCCGTGCCAAATGAGAACCCAGACACCGATGCGGTCCGCCGCCGAATCCCCAGTGCCGGTGCACCTTGCCGTCCATGACCAAATGGTCGGTCGAGGTTGCGTCGCTGCCGTCCCGGTTGACGGCGGCCATGCACAACCGCACCGGCGAGCCTGCGGGTAGCGTCATGCCGCCGACGGTGACGGCCTGGGTGGTCACTCGGGGCGCCACCGGCGCCGATGGCTCGAGTCGTACGATCTCTTCAATGAAAACCCTGATTTGCCTGGGGTTTTCGCGCAGATCGTGACGCAGCTGCGGTCTGCGCGCCAATTCGAACAGCGAGAAACCGATGGCTGCGGTCACGGTGTCCAGCCCCGCCAGGATCAACAGGTGGCTCATGCCCAGCAGCTCAAGATCGCTGAAGGCGCCGTCGCCTGTCATTACTTGCGACAGCATGTCCGAGCCGGGGTTCTTCCGGCGGTGTTGGATGGCGTCGGCGAGATAGGCGAAAAGTTCGCGGCCCGCGGCGAGATCATCCTCGGTCAGGTAGTGCTTGTCGGCGATGATCGCGTCTTTCCAGGCGATCAACCGGTCTCGGTCTTCCAACGGCAGCCCGTACAGGTCCAGGAACACCTGAAACGGGTAGGGAGTGGCCAGCTCCGCCATTGCTTCGCACTCACCCCGGCTGGCCACGGCATCGATCATCTCGGCGGCGTGGCGGCGGAGTAGGGGCAGCGACTTGCTCAGTGCGTGCGGGCTGAAGTACGGCTGCAGGATCTTGCGGTATCGGGTGTGCTCCGGTGGGTCGAAAGCGAGCGGCAGGACGGGCAACGGCAGATCCGGGGGCTGGAGCGCCAATCTCGACGAGAAGATCTTCGGATTGCGCAACGCGAACAGCACATCCTCACGCCGCGTCAGGTAATAGAACCCGTTCATGAACACCACCGGGCCGGCATCCCGGAGGGTCTTCCACCCGGCACCGCGGTCGAAGGCCATCGGCAGCGTCGAGTATTCAAGCCGCGGAAGATAAAAGGTTCCAGGGCCTTCGTCCAAAGTGCTCAATGTCTCCGGTGTCCGCCTCTCGCTTTTCACGCCCGCCGCAGCCGCTGCGAGCCACTCGATATCGTATGCGCGGTGCCGCGATGTTCAATTCGGCTGCGCAACAAACCGCGTTCACCGATAAAAAACGCGAAATGGCCTTTGGGAAAAGATTGTCGCGCCGCTGCGCACCGACCTTGAGCGGCCCGATCGATCGGCGAAATGTCTTCTAGACTTACCCCGGGTAACCGGTCGGCTGAGCGCGGTCAAGGGAGGAAACCCCATGCGGATTCGTCTCGAAAAGTCGAGATGTGTGGGACATGCGCAGTGCTACGCCGTCCACCCAGACCTTTTCCCAATCGACGACTCCGGCTACTCGATTCTCGAAGAGCGCGAGGTCAAACCCGAGGACGCACAGTTGACGCGCGACGGTGTGGCCGCGTGCCCCGAAATGGCGTTGATCCTGGAAGAGGACTGACAGCAGCTGCGCTTGTCGAGAGAACGACGGATGGTTCGCCTGTCGTTATCCGGCGAACGGCGGACGTGCCATCACGGTCGGGCGGAACCCGTATCGGGGACCAGTACCGGCTGCACCGTGCCCGGCGCCCGCCAGCGGCATCCCACCCAGCAGGTTTCCGGCACCGCCGGTTTCCGGGGCCGCGCTGACGCTGCTGATCGGCAGCGGGGAAGCGCCAGGGCTTACCGAGGGCGCGGCTCCGGTCCAGGTGGGTGGCGCCGACAGCCCGCCGATAGGGACCGCCTTGCCTATCCCCGCAGACACCGCCGCGGGGGCGCCGCCCCCGCCGCTGCCGAGCAGTCCGCCGAGCGCACCCAAACCCCCGCCGCCCGCGGCTTTCGCCGCGCCCGCGGCGGCCGCAGGCGCGGACCCGCCGATCAGCCCCATGGTCTTCGCCATCTGGACGAAGTTGTTGCCCATACCGATGCTGAAATAAGGGAGACCCTCGGTGTTGTAGAAGAAACTTGCGTACGGCTGAAGGCCGTTCAAGACTCCCGCCACCGATGTGGGCGCGCTGTCCTGCCCGGTCAAGATGCCCCAGATTGACGACAGCGGATCCGTGGCTGTCGACGAGCTGGCCGAGGTCGGTGTCGCAAGGCTTTGCAGCGCGCTGGGCGTGCCGTTGACCAGCTGTGACAGCGTCTGGGTGCTGGTTCCGGCCGACATGCCAGCGGCTTGGCTGACTGCGGCGCCTTGCAGCGCTTGCCCGGCCGGGTTGGTGGTCTGGGCCGGCGATGCGAACGGCATCACCTTGGTCGCGGTCGCCGACTGGCCGGCGTAACCGTACATCGCGGCGGCATCCTGAGCCCACATCTCGCCGTATTGGGCCTCGAGCTGGGCGATTACCGGCGTATTTTGGCCGAGGACGTTGGTGGACACCAGCTGATGCACTTGGGCGCGGTTGGCCGCGATCACCGGCGGCGGCACCGTGGCGGCGAATGCCGCCTCGTAGGCGGCCGCGGCGGATCTGGCCTGGGTGGCCGAATGCTCGGCTTGGGCCGCGGTGGTGCTCAGCCAGGCGACGTGGGACTGCGCAGCATCCGCCGCCGACGCCGATGCAGGACCCAGCCACTCCTCACTTGTCAGCTGGGTGATCACTCTTTCATAGCCAATGGCGGCGGCGTTCAGCTCAGCGGCCAGACCGTTCCAGGCCGATGCGGCGGCCATCATCGGCGCCGACCCAGGACCGGCGTACATCCGCGCGGAGTTGATCTCCGGAGGTAGGGCCCCGAAATCCAGCACGTTCGACAATCTCCTTAGCTCGCCGCGACCGCGTTGGCGGCCTCAGTGGCCGCATAGGAGCCGGCGCTCACGCCCAGCGTGTTCACGAACATCTCGTGAATCGCCGCGGCCTGGGCACTGACCGCCTGGTACATCTGGGCATGCGCGGCGAACTGCGCCGCCGTCAGTGCCGAAACCTCGTCGGCCGCTGCGGGAACCACCCCAGTTGTCGGGGCAGCCGCCGCCGCGTTCTGGGCGCTCATCGCCGAACCGATCCCTTGCAGGTTGCCGGCCGCCGCCAACAACGCCTCAGGCTGCGTGGTCACGAACGACATGCGGTTCCTCCTCGGACAAGGCTGAGCTTCAACAATCTTCGCCGAAGTCGCTCGGTAGTGAGATTAGCTGGCGTGCCGCCGAATACGGATTGCACACGCCAACTGTTCATTCCGGAATGACCACTGTTCATCCACTGGTAGCAGCTGTTCATTTACCGTTCGGTTTCCAGTCCACTCGGGTAGCCACTGCCTGCAGGAACGCGAGGTCTGGCCGCTGCGCGTGCAGAGCGCGGCGCGCTGCTTGAGGACTGCTGCGAGGCGCCGTCTGCGGATAAAAATCTGGTCGCGAATAACCCTGATCGACGTTGGCGATGGTTGCGCTATCCGGCCGAGGGTGGGCGTGGCATGACGCTGTAACGGAAGCCGTAGCGGTGGGTGAAGCCGCCGGCGGCCCTGCGGCCGGTGGCTCCCAGAGGCATGCCCCGCAGCAGCCCACTGGGCCCGCCGTGGTCGGTGCCGGCGCTGATGCCGCTAAACGGCGCCATCCCCGCCGGGGAGTTCGCCGTCGACGCACCGGCGGCCCAACTCGGCGGCACCGACAACGACCCGATCGAGCCGGCCTGGCCGACACCCGCCGACACCGGCGCACCACCGCCGGCCAACCCGGACAAGCCGCCGAGGCTGGGCAGACCGGCCCCGGGCAGAGGCGCCGACCCGATGGTTCCGGCGCCACCCGCAGTGCCCGGCACCAACTGATTCGCGATCGAGACAGAAAACTGCTGCATCCCCATCGCGAAATAAG
>NZ_DASRBZ010000283.1:0-3668 GCF_035653355.1 Mycobacterium sp.
TCGACTCGCGCCCACAACGGCTTGCCGCCGGGCAGACGCGGAAGTACCACTTGCGCGAGCTGATCGCGGCGTCGCTGTCGAGGAGGCGCAGTGGTCTTCGCCGTGGCCAAGTCATGCCAGCCGAAGATCGCCCAGGCCGCCGCGATGACCGTATCGATGATCCCCCCGCGCGCGCGATGAGGGTCGACAACCGCTAGACCGAGTGCGGTCGCCGAATGCACCGAGTCCACCCATACACCCGCAGCGATGACTTCTGGGCTCGGCTTGAGGCCCGACAACAACGCCTGCACAAGGTGGCGGGCCCCGAGGACGCGGGTGACGACAACGGCATTGCGGTCGACCTCCACGCCGTGCAGACGAGACAAGACAGCCGGAGAAGCCGTCAAAAGTATGGTGCCCCAGAAAAACCGGGCAATTTCGATCCAGCGAAAGCTCATCAGAAGTGGGGCTACAGCTTGCGCAGCCGCAGCCGGTTGATGGAGTGGTCGGCGTCCTTGCGTAGCACCAGGGTGGCCCGCGGCCGGGTGGGCAGGATGTTCTCGACCAGGTTGGGCCGGTTGATCGAACGCCAGATTTCGCGGGCGGCAGCGATGGCCTGCGGGTCGTTGAGCCGTGCGTAGTGGTGGAAGTGGGACGCCGGGTTCGCGAACGCGGTGGTGCGCATGGCGAGGAACCGCGAGATGTACCACTGTTCGATGTCTTCGATGCGCGCGTCGACATATAAGGAGAAGTCGAACAGGTCCGACACCATCAACGTGGGCCCGGTCTGCAAGACGTTGAGGCCCTCGAGGATCAAGATGTCGGGGTGGCGCACCACCTGCTTGGCGCCCGGAATGATGTCGTAGAGCAGGTGTGAATACACCGGCGCGCAGGCGTATTCCGAACCGGACTTCACCGAGGTGACGAACCGCATCAGCGCGCGGCGGTCATAGCTTTCCGGAAAACCCTTGCGGTGCATAAGGTTTCGACGTTCCAGCTCAGCATTCGGGTAGAGGAAGCCGTCGGTGGTCACCAAGTCCACCTGCGGGTGGTGCTCCCAGCGGGCCAGCAGTGCCTGCAGTACACGGGCGGTGGTCGATTTGCCCACCGCGACGCTGCCAGCCACCCCGATGATGAACGGGACGGGGCGATCTGGGTTCTGTTGCGGCTCGCCGAGGAATTCCGCGGTCGCGGCGAACAGGCGCTGGCGGGCGGCGACCTGTAGGTGGATGAGCCGGGCGAGCGGCAGGTAGACCTCTTCGACTTCGAGCAGGTCGAGCTTTTCCCCGAGACCGCGGAGCTTGACCAGCTCTTCCTCGGTGAGTTTCAGCGGCGTCGACATGCGCAGCGCGCGCCACTGACTTCGGTCGAACTCCACATACGGGCTCGGCTCGCTCAGCCGCGGCATAGGGGTCAGTCTTGCAGCCGCCGCCGCGCCGTGAGCGGCTGGGGCGACCCCGATAGCGTGGGCGGCTATGGAGCCTGCCGCGCTGATCCGGGAGTACCTGCTGCTGGGTTTGCGCTTCGACCGCGTCGAGCCAGGTTATGTGGACGCCTTCACCGGTGATCCGAGGCTACGTCGGGCGGTGCAGGACGAGCCGGTGCCAGATCCGCGCGAGTTGGCCCGCCAGGCCCAGCGTCTGCTCGCAGCGCTGCCAGAAGTTCCCTGCGACAAGGGGTTTGACGAGGCTCGCGCGAACTACCTGCGGGCCCACTTGCGAGCTCTGGCGTGTGCGGGACGCAAATTCGCCGGCGAGCAGGTCAGCTTTGTCGACGAGGTACACGACTACTTCGACGTCCACATCGGCAAGGGTGACGTCGACTGCTACCGGCAGGCCCACGCCCGCCTCGACGAGGTGCTCGGCGGGACCGGCCCGCTGGCCGACCGGATGGCAGCTCATCGCGCTGGCGAGGAGATCCCGCCGCAGCGGCTGGCCGACTGTATCGACGCGTTCTCCAGCGCGCTGCGGGACCGGGTGCGTGCCGAGTATCCGCTGCCGGACACCGAAACCGTCAACTACGAGGTGGTTACCGACAAGCCGTGGTCGGGGTTCAACTACTACCTGGGCAACTACCGCTCGAAAGTCGCCGTCAACGCCGACATAAAACAGCTGATGTCCAACCTGCCCCGGCTGGTAGCCCACGAGTCCTATCCCGGACATCACACCGAGCATTGCCGCAAGGAAGCCGGGCTCGTCAAGCGCCAAGGGCAGGCCGAGCACACCATTTTCCTGGTCAACACCCCGCAGTGCCTGATGGCCGAGGGCCTGGCCGACCTCGCGTTGCATGTGGCCGTCGGCCGCGGTTGGGGCCGCTGGGCCGCGGACATCTACGCCGATCTGGGGCTGCTTTTCCACGGCGAGCGCGCCGAGGCCATCGCAGAGGCTTCCGCAGCGCTGATGAATGTCCGCCAGGACGCCGCGCTGATGTTGCACGACGAACACCGCGACGCCGACGAGGTGACGGACTATGTGCGACGCTGGTTGCTGCTGCCCGAGAACCGCGCCCGCCAAATGCTGCGCTTTCTGTGCTCGCCGTTGTGGCGGGCCTACACCAGCACCTATGTCGAGGGCTATCGGCTATTGCGAGCCTGGCTCGATGACCGCCCATCTGGTGTCGGCCTGCCCGAGCGGTTCCGCCGGCTACTCGACGAGCCGCTGATCCCGTCGTCGCTGCGAGCAGAGTAGGTTCGGGTGCATGGCAGCTGACTCGACCGGGACCGCAACCTCAGCACCACCTCTTGGCGCGGAATACGCCGATACCGCCAGCACCGCCTACCGCGCCGCACTGCAGGTCATCGAATCAGTCGAACCGCGCATTGCCGCTGCGACACGCAAAGAGCTTGCCGATCAACGTGATTCGCTTAAGCTGATCGCCAGCGAGAACTACGCGTCACCCGCGGTGCTGCTCACCATGGGTAGTTGGCTGTCGGACAAGTACGCCGAAGGCACCATCGGCCACCGCTTCTACGCCGGCTGCCAAAACGTCGACACCGTCGAGAGTGTGGCTGCCGAGCATGCCCGCGAGTTGTTCGGGGCGCCGTATGCCTACGTCCAACCTCACTCGGGCATTGACGCCAATCTCGTTGCGTACTGGGCGATTCTCGCCACTCGTGTCGAGACGCCCAGCCTGGCCGAGGCCGGCGCCAAGCATGTCAACGAGCTTTCCGAGTCGGACTGGGAAGTGTTGCGGCACAAGCTTGGCGAGCAGCGGTTGTTGGGGATGTCGCTGGATGCCGGCGGCCACCTCACGCATGGTTTCCGGCCGAACATCTCCGGCAAGATGTTTCACCAGCGCAGCTACGGCACCGACCCGCAATCCGGTCTGCTCGACTACGACGCGGTCGCCGCAGCTGCACGGGAATTCAAGCCGCTGATCCTGGTCGCCGGCTACTCCGCCTACCCTCGGCGAATCAACTTCGCCACGATGCGTGAGATCGCCGACGAGGTGGGCGCCATCCTGATGGTCGACATGGCCCACTTCGCCGGGCTGGTAGCCGGCAAGGTGTTCACCGGCGACGAGGATCCGGTGCCGCACGCCCACCTCACCACCACTACCACGCACAAGTCGCTGCGCGGACCGCGCGGCGGGCTGATCCTGGCGCAGCCGGACTACGCCGACGCGGTCGACAAGGGCTGCCCGATGGTGCTGGGCGGACCGCTGCCGCACGTCATGGCCGCCAAGGCGGT
>NZ_DASRBZ010000284.1:0-7382 GCF_035653355.1 Mycobacterium sp.
GTCGTACCAGCCGTGCTGATCCGGTCCGGGGATGAACCCGCCCATGGTGGCGTAACCCGCCGCCACCGGCTCCCCGCGCACCTGAATCACGCCGACACCCCGGCTGGGCAGCACATTGGCATCCTCGTCGACGATGCGGACCTCCAAGCCGTGCAGTGCAGGACCCAGACAGGCCAGCCGGCGGGTGTTGCCCTTGCTAGCCGGAACCGCGTGGCGCAGCACCGCCAGCAGGTCGGCGTCGATCTCATCGACGACCAACCCAGCACCGCACTCTGAAAACGACACGGCCACCGTGGTTTCGGCCATGCCGTATGCGGGCACGATCGCCTCGCGCCTCAGGCCAAACGGCGCACCGGCCTCACACAGATCCTCGACGTCGGCGGGTTCGACTTGCTCGGCGCCTGATAGCGCCCACCGCAGGCTGGACAGATCGAATTGGCCGGGCACCGCTTGTTTACGCAGCCGCTTGGCAAGCAGCGAATAAGCGAAGTTGGGGGCCGCAGTCATCGTGCCGCGGTACTTGTCGATCAACTTGGCCCACAGCAGCGTGTCGCGAAGGAAGTCCATCGGGGTGATCTTGACCAGCTCCGCGCCGAAATACATTGGCACAGCGAGAAATCCGGTCAACCCCATGTCATGGAACAGTGGAAGCCAGCTCACAATGACGTCGGTCGCAAGATCGTAGTTGGCGCCGACGAACATCGCCTCGGCATTGGAAACCACGTTTCGGTGCGTGATCCGGACGGCTTTCGGCGATCCGGTGGAACCCGATGTCAGCTGCATCAGCGCCACGTCGTCTTCGCCGGTATCCACTGGATCGATCGGATCGGCTCTGAGCAGTTGCTCGACCGTTACCACCCGCAGACCGAGTTCGTCGAGCAGCGGAGCCGCGGCCATGAACGGGTCGGAGATGATGACGACCCGCGCCTCGATCACGCCGATAACCGAGGCGGTCTCGGTCGCCCACAATCGCAAGTCTGTCCGCGGCGTGGGTTGGTGCAACATGGTCAGGCTTGCGCCCCGCATCCAGAGGCCTTGCGCGGTCGGCGCGATTTCGACCGGGGCACCGGCGAGCACGGCGACAGCGTCACCATGACCGACGCCGGCGGCCGCCAGGCCGCCAGCTACCCGTCGCGCGCGTTCGTGCACTTGTGCCCAGCTGTGCCGGACCGGGGCGTATGGCTCACCGGTTGTCATCCCGTTACGGCTGCTAAGAGCGTTGCCATACATGGTGTCGCTAAATCTGCTCACGGCATCCCCTCGTGCACATTTCTAGACACGTCCGCTTGTTGTACCAGGCCCGTCGTTATATCGCGGGATTTCAGTCAATTGCGGCGATGGTGTTTGAGAAAAATCCGCCAACCGCGGAGTTGCCATCTGCGACGCTCCATCAACGACGCCGTGCTATCGCAGACGGCAACCCATGGGCGAGCCCCCGACGAACCTGCGACCGCCAAATGCTAGCCGAAAAAGCGGTGGCACCGGTGGCCCAACCAAAATGTCGGCTCCTTGTTATCAAACTGTCGCAGCAGCGCAATAACGATCTCAGCGTCGCACTTGCGCCCTGGGGCCAATATCCAAGCGGCTCAGGCGGTTTCCGTTAACGCCCTCTGCGGTTCACGCGGCCCGGGGTCGAGCCGAAACGGCGGGTACTCGTCGCGCATCAGCCCGCTGTACGCGTGCACCCGGATGGTCCAGCGGTTGAGGCCGAGGATGAAGTCGTACAGCCCCTTCGGATAGCGCCCGGTGAACAGCAGAGCCACCACGGCGAATATCAGCAAAATCGTCATCAATGACGGCAGCACGTAGCCGATCCATTCGTTTGGCCCCAGCCGCAGATAGCGCCATCCGGGAGTGAAGAACGCGATGAGGATCACATACTGCGGGAGGACGAGTAGCCACCATTTGATCAGTACCAATCCGCGGCTGAGCCGCTCGGGATAGTCGATCTCCAAGTCGGCCGGGTAATCCTGCTTCGAGTGCAGGCTGAACGGCGGGTATTTGTCGGTACCAAGTGCCAGCAGGGCATAGAAGGCTACCCGCCAGCGCCAACGCTTGACACCGAGGCTGAAGTCGAACAGAGCGCGCGGGTATTTGCCGGTAATCAGGATCGCGAAAAAGGCAATCACGGTGACGACGAGATTCGCGATGTGCAAGAAGATCAGAACAATGTAGTGCGGGATGGCGAGAATCCATTTGACCAGCCATTGCCAGCGTGACAGCGCGGGGTCGAGGTCGCCTCGAACGCGGACGGGATAATCGGCGGTTTCCGGTTGCATGATTGGCGGCTCCTTATGCGATTCGGCCCGATCGATGAGCCCCCTGATTGTGTCGTTTTCTATCCCCGGAATCCAGCATTTGTCCGTTGAACATTTCGGCAATTAATCGGCCAACGTCTTGGTGGCGTCGGCGGCAGTGGCCAGTACCGCGAGGTGATCGTCGACTGAAGCCAAGCCCGCGCCCATGGTGTTGATCGAGACATGGGACGCGCCGGCGGCGGCCCAGCGGCGCACATCGTCGACGAGCTGGTCCGGATTACCCCGCCAGGAGACCCGGCCCTCCATCGCAATGTGTGCGGGGTTTCGGCCCGCTTCAGTGGCCGCTTGGCGTAGCAGCCGCAGCGCCTCGTCGAGCTGTGGGCCCGGTCCGACCATGGGGAACCAACCATCTGCGAGCCGGCCCGCGCGGCGATACGCGCGGGGTGAGGATGCCCCGAACCACACCGGGATTGGCCGCTGCACGGGCAGCGGCGCCAGTCCAGCCCCCGTGACGTGGTGCCACCGGCCGCGGTAGGTCACGGTCTCTTTGGTCCACAGCTGGCGCATCAGGTCGACTTGCTCCTCGCAGCGTCGACCTCGCGTCGAGAAATCTTCGCCAAGTGCCTCGTATTCCACGGCGTTCCAGCCCAGGCCCACTCCCAGACGTAACCGACCGCGGCTGAGCAAGTCGACCTCGGCGGCCTGCTTGGCCACCAGGACGGCCTGGCGCTGCGGCAGAATCACAATGCCGGTGACCAGCTCCAGCGAGGTCGTCACAGCGGCGAGGTAGCCGAACGTCACCAGCGGCTCGTGGAACGTGCTGTGCAAGTCATAGGGTCCGTTCCAGCCGACGTGGACGTTCGGGTCGGCGCCGACCACGTGGTCGTAGGCGAGCAAATGGCTGAACCCGAGCCCTTCAACGTGCTCAGCGTAGGCGCGCACCGCGCCGGCATCGGCACCAATTTCCGTTTGCGGGAACACGACTCCGATCCGCACGTCGCCTCCTATTCCTTTGTGCACTGGGCGCTGAACGACACGGTGACTTCGTCGGCGACCTTCACCGAGCCCATCAGCAGCGAGTACGGCTTGACGCCGAAATCGGATTGGCGCACCGTAGCTTGGCCGCACATTCGCCATGCGTCGCCGAGATCATCTGTCCGCACCTCGATTTCGCGGTCTTGCGTCTTTCCGTGAATCTGCAGTGTCCCGCCGAGGCGGTACCCGTCGTCGGACTTGTAGATGGTGTCAGCGGTAAACCGGATTTGGGAAAAGCGGCCAGCGTCCAGCGATTTCAACGCATTCGACCGCGCCAACGTCTTCTCCGCCCCGGACAAGCCCTTCACGCCGCCTTCGCCGTGCACCACGTCGAGCGAATCTACGTCGACGGCCAGCTCAGCACTCACAGGTTCGTCGCCGGCCCACCGCACCGTTGCCGTCCACCGCTTCATCGCGATGGTGAGGCGATGACCCATTTTCGCGGCCCTGCCGGTGACGCCGGTGCGAACCAAGAGCTCACCATCGGATGCATCCAGAGTCCAGACGGCGTCGGCCACGGACCGACTGTATTGGACTCTCACATGGTGAGCACGATGCGGTAGCGCGGCCGCCCCTGCTCCATGGCGGCGTAGGCGTCGGCCGCTTCGGCCAAGGGTCGTTCCTCGATCCAGGCCCGAACCCCGGACAACACAGCGAAATGCATGGTTTCCTCGACGTCGCGTGCGGTGCCAGATGGGTGACCGGTGATACTGACGGCGGGATTGATCAACTGGAGGGGACTAATCGGCAGCGGTTCAGGCGTGACACCGATGGCGACGAGTTCACCGCGGGGGAGCAGTCCACCCACCGTTGCGGCCATCGCCGCTGAGTTCCCAGCGGTGGCAAGCACAACCGCTACACCGCCGAGTGCCCGAAGGCCCTCGGCAACATCGTTTTTCGAGGAGTCGATGTAGTGGTGGGCACCAAGCTGGCGTGCGTCGTCGGCTTTGTCCGTGCCGCGGTTGATCGCGACCGTCTCGAAGCCCATCGCCCGGCTGAACTGCACCCCGAGGTGCCCCAGCCCGCCGACACCCAGAATGGCGACACGGTCACCTGCCACTGCCTTCGTCTGGCGCAGCGCGTTATAAGTGGTGACCCCGGCGCAGCCCATCGGGGCGGCTTCGGCGAAGGACAGCTCCGACGGAATCCGGGCCAGCGCATTGGCCGGCACGGTCACTGATTCCGCGTAGCCACCTGGATATTGCCAGCTGGGCACCTTCAAGTTTTCGCAATGGATGAAGATGCCTTTCCGGCATGGGATGCAATGGTTGCAGTTGCCCCCGAACCACCCGACTGCGACGCGGTCCCCGACCGCGAATTGGCTTACGCCCGCACCGACTTCGGCGATCCTGCCGGCGATCTCATGCCCGGGAGTCAGTGGCCAGGACATGTCCGGGAAGCCGCCATGGACGAAAGCCCCGTCGGTGCCGCAGATCCCACATGCGGCCACGTCGAGTCGCACCTCGCCGCGGCCGGGTGACGTCGTGTCGACGTCGGTGAGGTCCAAAGACCCGCCTGCGGACGCTATCTGGACAGCCTGATGAGTGGCCATGCGAAGAGTCTACCTAGTGCGCCACAGGGCATTTCGCCCCGGAGCCACCGTGGTAGTCGACTTGCCAGTGCTTGATGCCGTTCAACCAACCCGAGCGCAACCGCTGCGGCTTGGATATCGGCTTCAGGTCCGGCATGTGGTCGGCGATCGCGTTGAACATCAGGTCGATGGTCATCCGGGCCAGGTTGGCGCCGATGCAGTAATGCGCGCCGGTGCCGCCAAATCCGAGATGCGGGTTGGGATCTCGCAGAATATTGAAGGTGTACGGGTCGTCGAATACATCTTCGTCGAAGTTGGCCGACCGGTAGAACATGACCACCCGCTGACCTTTCTTGATCTGCACACCCGAGAGTTCGTAGTCCTCAAGCGCGGTGCGCTGAAACGACGTGACGGGGGTCGCCCACCGCACGATCTCGTCGGCCGCAGTCGCGGGGCGCTCCTTCTTGTACAGCTCCCACTGATCCGGGTAGTCGGTGAATGCCATCATGCCCTGGGTGATCGAGTTGCGGGTGGTCTCGTTGCCGGCGACGGCCAGCAGGATGACGAAAAACCCGAACTCGTCCTCGGAGAGCTTGTGGCCGTCGACGTCGGCCTGGATCAATGTGGTAACCAGGTCGTCGCCCGGGTTTTTGGCCTTTTCGGCCGCCATCTGCATCCCGTACATGATCAGCTCGACCGAGGCGGTGATCGCGTCGTTGCTGGCGAATTCGGGATCCATGTCGCCGACCATCTGATTCGACCAGTGGAACAGCTTCTTGCGGTCCCCCTGTGGCACACCCATCAGCCCGGCGATGGCTTGCAGCGGCAACTCGCAGGACACCTGCTCGACGAAGTCGCCAGAACCCTCGGCTGCCGCCGCCTTGACGATCCGCTGCGCGCGTTCGTTCAAGTCGTCGCGCAGGCGCTCCACCGCCCGCGGGGTGAAGGCGCGCGAGATGATCTTGCGCAAGCGGGTGTGCTGGGGTGCGTCCATGTTGAGCAGAACAAACTTGCCGCGCTCGACCTGTTCGCCCACGGTGCCGTCCTTGTACCGCGGCAGCGCAGTCTTTTTCAGGCTGGAGAAGACGTCGCTGCGCAGCGATATCTCCTTGACGTCTTTGTGCTTGGTCACCACCCAGAAGCCGCCGTCGTCGAACCCGCCGGCGCCGAGCGGCTGCTCGTTCCACCAGATCGGCGCAACCCGGCGCATCTCCGCCAGCTCCTCCACGGGTAGTCGCTCGGCGTAGATATCGGGATCGGTGAAATCAAACCCGGGAGGAAGAGTCGGAGTCGGCATCGATGCACTCCTACGAGTACGAGTTGGGTGCGACGCGTTCTAGCTCAGTAAAGCACCGCGACAGCCGAGATGGCAGGGGTTCTGGCTGGATCGCGGCCACCGGATTGAAACGTGTTCTTCGGGCCGCGAGCAGCCAGCCGCAGCAAAACAATCTTGCGCGGACGCGGCGCTGGTTATGCTCTGGTGCACGCCGCCGGCGCAGTCGATCAAGCCGGTGACCTGGACGTCGAAGGTGGAGCATGATTCGCGAACTCGTCATCGCCGCGGCCGTCACTGGTGCCGCTCTTGCCGCGGCGCCGGCCGCGGTTGCCGATCAACAGCGTTACAACGGAGATGTGCCGGGAATGAACTACGACGCGTCGCTAGGGGCACCGTGCGACAACTACGAGCGGTTCATTTTCGGCCGGGGCCCCGATGGTCAGGCCGAGGCGTGCCATTTCATCACCCACCAGTTTCCGGCCGCTGAGACCGGCTACTGGGTGATCTCCTATCCGCTCTACGGTGTGCACAATCCGGGTGAGCCGTGCGCTAGCTATGCCGATCCGCGCGGATCCGCGGCGCAGACGCCCGACGGGCTTCCGCTGACCTGCACCCAGGCTCAGGGCTGGGTGGTCGGGTCGCTGACCGGAGGCGGTTTCCCCATTGTCGGTGGAGGGTTCCCGTCGGACACCAGCATCCGAGACTAGGGCACTCGGGCCCATCCACGCTTTGCGTCGGCCCGTGTCTACAGTGGGTCCAAGCGGACCTACGACAAAGAGGAGTCTCTAATGGGGTTCAGTCCTAGGGATGCGCTCGACGCGGCCAGGGACGTCGTTGCCAACGCCGTCGAAAAGTCCTCAGACATGGTTCAATTCGCCGGCGACATCGTCAGAGGCGACGTCGCGGGCGGAACGCAGGGCATCATCCAGAGCTCAATGGACATCGCCACATACGCGGCCGACACGGCGAGAGAGGTCTTCACCGGTCAATACGCCGGCAACAGCGAGTAACTAGCCGCCCACCGCCTCGAGCATCGGCGTCAGTTCGATCAAGACGTCGTCAAGCGGGGCATGGTCGCGGTGGGTGCGGCACAGGATGACAGCGCCTTCAATGGCCGCCACCATGAGGGTGGCCACTCGTGCGGCGCGCGCCGAGTCGGTGCCGCGGTTCTGGAGCAGTTGCTGAAGTTTGGCCTGCCACTGCGTGAAGACTTCACGTGCCAGCGCGGCGGCCTCGGGCGGATCCTGATGGGCGTCGACGGCGACGGCGACGACGGGGCAGC
>NZ_DASRBZ010000285.1:0-5925 GCF_035653355.1 Mycobacterium sp.
GATTCCCTTCAGTGGCGACGCAGTCGTCCGTGGCGTCGGTGGCGTTTGGTGTCGATAGTTGCGGTGTTCTGGCTGCTGATTCCAGTAGGTCATGGTGTGGGTCGGCTTTTGACGCACCTGACGCATCACTCCCCTTCCGGCATGAATCCGATAACCGTGAGCCCCACCGTCTCGCCCTTCCGAACGCAACCCGCACCGAGCGGCCTGACCGTCGGCCCCGGTGGAGTACTGAGCGCCAGCGGTAACGGGGAATCTCGAACCATCGCATGCAATGAGGGCACCCTTCGGTTGTCCGGAAACAGCAACACATTCACCGTCACCGGTCATTGTCGCAAGGTGGAAGTCTCGGGGAACTACACGCATGTCACCGTCGACAGTGCCGACACCATCGATGCCGGCGGCATCTACACCGTGACCGTCTACCACTCGGGCACACCCAAAATCACCGAGTCCGGGATCGGCGTCACGGTGAATCGGGGCTGACCACTAGAAGCTGTTGCCAATCAACGGATTCCGTGAAGTTGCCGGCCTGGAACCGTTGGTTCCTACAGCGCACATTGCTTTTCCGTTGATTGGTCAGTCGGTTTTCTGCCAGGGCTGGCAGCTATGCGTCAAGAACGCTTTGTCTCCAGGCTGCAGCGCGACTACCTGAGGGCCCGTGCTGATGTTGTTATCGATGATGTCGGTCGGATTAAGACTGTTCAGCCTGGCCCAATAGCAGTCGGATTCTCCCTCACTGCTTTTTCCGTCGGAGCGATAGGTGCCGAGCACGATGTCGGTACCGACTCGATAGGTGCCATCGGTCTCCATAATCGTTTTCGGTAGGTGCGCCGCCGGCGGCGCATCGGTCACTGTCACGGTTTCGGTGATGACCGGTTGCACTGTGGACGTCACCGTCGCCACTGTCTGGCCCGGCGGCGCGCAGCCGACGAGCAGTGTCACCGCTCCCGCGATAGCAACTTTCTTTCCCTGCACTGAAGGAGGGTAAGCATGCGAGCCCAGCTGGCGCACTTTTTGTGGCGAGGGACCGTGCCTCCGGTACAGGGCGGTGCCTCCTCAACAACGCCAACTCCCTGAGCCATGCCGACCCGATTCGCCGGTGCCTCAGTGTTCGGCTGTCGGCGGCGCCGTTTCTATGGTGGTCAGTTCGGTGAGCCCGCTGATCCTGAAGACGGGCATCAGGAGGGGGCGGACGATGAGGTGGATGTCCTCCGCGTGGGTGAACAAGGCGTTGATGGCGGCGCTGTCCAGGTACTCCACCGCACTGAGGTCGACGGTGAGCTTGCCGCCGCTTTTAGCGGCCTCCGTGCTGGCGGTGGTGAGAGCTCGCTCGAATGTTTCGATATTGCTGAGGTCGATTTCCCCTGCTGCGGTCAGCACGAGTTTTCCGTCGTTGCCGCGTGCGGTGTCGAGGGTGAGCGGTGCGGACATCAGGTGATCCTCGCAGCGAGCTGAACTGTGGTCCCGGCGGCGTCCGGGAGGATGCTGACGTCGTGCATGAGCCCTCGCATGAGGGCGATACCCCGGCCGCGATAAGAGTCGCCAGCCGGTTTGGGAGGTTTCCACGAACCCATGTCGGTGACAGTCACGTGGACCTGATTAACCAAAACGGTCGCATCCAAGCGAATTGTGCCCTCGGGCTTGTCCCGGTGACCGTGCTCAATGGCGTTGGCGACCGCTTCTCCGGCGGCGACGAGCACGTCCATCGTCTGATCCGGGTCCACCCGGGCTCGGCTCAACCAACTGCGCAAGGCGGTGCGGGTCGGCGCGAGGTGGCTAACGTCGGCCGGAAACTTCAGCTCCAGCGGGGCGGGATGGCGGTAGAGCAGCAGCACGACGTCGTCCTGATAGCCGCCGTCTGGCGCCAGACGCGACATGATCTGGTCCGCCAAATCATCCAGACCGGAGACGCGGCCTTCCTGGACCAGGGCGGCGGCCCGCGAGATTCCCTGGCCCAGGGCGATGCGGCGACGCTCAACCAGGCCGTCGGTGTAGAACAGCACGGTCGCTCGCGCCGGCACGGTCACGTGAGCTTCCGGGCGCGGCCAGTCGGTTCGTACTCCCAAAGCAATGGTGTGGCCGTCGTCCAGGATCCGGGTCGTGCCGTCGGCGTAGACCAGGATGGGCGGCGGATGCCCCGCACTGGAGTACACCAGCTCACCCGTCTCGGTGTTGAGTACCGCGCAGACGGCGGTGGTGCATTGGGCGCCGGGCAGTCGCGCCGCGAAGCGGTCCAATCCCGCGAGAGCGGCCCTGGGGCTGGGGTTCTCGAACAGCAGTGCGCGGCAGGCGCTGCGCACCTGCCCCATCACGGTCGCGGCGGCCAGGCCGTGGCCGACACAGTCGCCGACTATCAACGCGATGCGTCCGTCCTCGAGGTCGACGACGTCGTACCAGTCACCGCCCACCTGTAGGGGCGGGCTGGCGGCCTGATAGCGCACCGCGAACCCCCGCGGTAGCTGAGCAGGCCCGAGGATTGCGTGTTGCAACGCCAGCGCGGTTTCGCGCTGCTGGTCCACCTGGTGCACCCGCTGCAGGCCCTGGCCGAGCCGGCCTGCGAGCACGGTGAGCAACGTCTGATCCTCGAGGGTGAACGGCCGTTGCTCGGCCAGATCGATCCGGACGACGAGCACGCCCTCGGGATGCTGCAACGCGATGCCGGCCGTCCCCGGCACTGCTGCGTTGGGAGTAAGTAGGTCGCCGTCGCGCAATGCGCTCAGCATGTGTCTTGTCTGGGATGGCAGGTCGGCCCACCGCGCGGGCTCGCCGACCGACACCACCTTGGGTGCGCCTTGGCTGGTTTCGGTGGAAGGACGGTGGGCCGGAAAGGTGACGGCCAGAACGCGGCGGGCCCGCCAGAGTCGACGCAGCTCCTCGGCCGCCGCGCGCACCGCGTCATCGACCGTGTCCGCTTGGGCGAGCTCCTGGTTGAGGGCATGTTCGCGACCTGCTGCCAGGGCCAGCGCAATAGCAGCGTGCCGGGCGAAGTCGCTGACCAGCTCGAGGTAATCGTTGTCGAACGGCGGCTGCTGCGGGCGGCGCGCGACAGCGATCACACCGAGCACCCTGCCGTCCGCAATCAGCGGCATGACGATCGCCGAGCGTTCACCGACGTCGGTGAACCCCTGGATCGGATATTGGAAGGAATCGGTGATCAGCGGTTGACCGCGACGCGCGACACCGCCCGTGGTGGAGCCCTCCATCGGAACCTGCTGGCCAATGACCTGCGAGGCGTACCGGCCCGCCGTAGCGGACACGACAAGGGTGTCGACTTCATCAGCGGGCAGATTGGGCTCCCGCGGAACGAGCAATATCGCCTGCTCGGCATCGGCCAACTCCAGCGCCAGGTTCACGATGAGCTGCAATGGCCCCGTCTGGGGGTCACCGGACAGCAGCGCGGTCGTGATCTCCCGACTGGCCTTCGTCCATTTAGCCGATTCACGTTCTCGCTCGAACAGTCGCGCGTTGTCGATGGCGGCGGCGGCCGCAGTGGCCAACGCCCGCACGGCGGCCTCTTGGGAGTCAGAAAACACGCGGCCGGGCCGGTCGTCGGCAAGGTAGAGCGTGCCGAAGTCTGCTGCGCGCACCGCGATCGGTATGGCCAGGAGTGCCCGCATCGGCGGGTCGTGGGCGTGCAGCCCGCTGGCCTGCGGATGCGCGGTCAGATCGTCGACACGAAGACCCTCACCTACCGCCAGATCGCCGAGCCGACGTGCGGTTTCGTCGTCAATTCCTGCCCGGACGAAAGAGACCATGGTGCCGTCGGAGCCGCGTATACCCAGCACTCCATAGCGGGCGCCGGTCAGTTCCATCGCCGCATCGACGATTCGACGCAACGTTGCGCCCAGGTCCAGATCGGAACTGATCTCGACGATGACCCGTACCAGGTGTTCCATCTGGTCGCGGGCTACACCGAGCTCGTCAAGCTCTTCGCGCATCCGGCTTGCAGGCTCGCCGCGGTCCTGCCGGGCGAATGCGGATTCACCCGGGTCGTTGTCCATAGATACAACTTAATTGCTTGGTTCCGGACGTCTGCCGTTTCGGCGTCGGTGCGACGTGCCGGGAGGATTTCCGACATTCGCACGGCGAGAGTTATTGTCCTGCAGGGTCTTTTAGGCGATTCCTCTACTGCGGGCTCACCCAGTGCTGATTTTCTCGTTCAATGGCGCCACACCGTTCGTCTCTGGGCTGGCCTCCAGCGAATTCTTCGCATCCTGATATGCGGACTCAAGAGCGGCCGGAACCGCTTCTAGGTCGCGGTAGACGCGCATCAGTTGCTCGAGGACCTGGATTCGTTGCTGCCTCGCCTCGACCACCGCGCGCCGCGCCTGCTCACGGTAATGATCAGCCTCCTGCTTTGCATCGGCGAGGAGTTGCTCACGCTCCTGCTGGGCGTCCTGCCAGGCTGCCTCGATTTCCGATTTTGTTTGCGCGCGCATCCTGCCCAGTTCGGCGTCGAGCTTGTTCTTGGTTTGCTCATACTCAGCTTCCAGAGCGTTTCGCCTTGCGGTCAGGTCGGCCAGTAGCTCTTCTTGCTTTTGCTGCTCCGCCTCGGCTTCGGCCTTGGCTGCCGCGATCAGCGCCTCTGCCTCGGCACGCGCCTCGGCCTGCATCTCGGAAACCTCGTCCACCGCGCGCCGCAGCATCTCCCCCATCCGATGTTGCACTGCGTGCGGCGAGGGCGAGGTGTCCCTGAGGACGGCGATTTCTTTGCGCAGCGCGGCTGTTTCGGCGTCGCATTCCCTCAGCCGGGCCCTGAGGCTCTCGACGTCGTTGAGCAGCAACTCCTGCTTGATGGTCAACGCCTCGATGTGGGCATCAACCGCGGCCGGAGCGTAGCCCATGAACGTGCGAGCAAACGTCTTTGCGGATTCGGTGTTCACTGCCACTTCCCTTCTGAAAACGCCTGGCAGACTCGGCGAAACCGCCTCCCGGGCGTCGAGACTATGTCACGGTCTTGGGTCGGCGCCGACACGAGCGCTCATCGCCGAGGGTAGCCGTGCAAGCGGTACCGCGGCCAAGACGTCGGCGGCCGACTGCCTACCGCGCAGTGCCTACCGCTTGCACCCAACGGTCAGGTCCGCGCTCCGCTTCCGCGACTGATCATCCAGGCCACGAAGACCACAGCGATTGCCAATGCCCCGTAGCCCAGCACCGAGGGCCACCACGGTTCGCTGGGTTGACTGGGCTCCTCGTAGCCCGCCAGTGCCACTAAGAAGCTGCCATTGTCGGTCGGGCCCACGCCCGGCAGCGACTGGGTCTTGGTGATCCTGATCTGGGCGCTGCCGCTCGGATCGCTCGTCTGACCCCAGGCAAAAGTGGAGTCGTTGAGTAGTAACGTGTCCTGGCTGCCCGCGGGTTGGCTATCGTCGCGGCCCACCACCACCACTTGGCCGACTTTGACGACCTGGTTACGGGCGGGAACATCGGCCAAGACGTCCTGGTAGACCTCCGGGGGCGCTGGCGGGGTGTAGTCCGGTGGCGGAGGGCCCTTCCAACCGTCCGGCGGAATCCAGGCCCCACCGTTGAAGCTGCCCGACGCCAGATAGCTGCCGCCGACCGCTGTGAACGGGAACACGCCCGCGGTGGCGACGTCGAGCACGACCCGGCCCCCGGCCGGCACATACGCCTCCCGGTAGGCGCCGTTGTAGAAGTAGCGGAAGGTCATCGGCTGATCGAGCGGGTTGTACAGCGCCGGGCGGTGGTAGACGTCGTAGTCGACGTAGTCCCAATGTCGCGGGCGCGCCAACGACTTATTGTCGGCCTTGACGATGTCAACGTTGGCGTTATGGGCGTTGACCACGTCCTGCACCTGGTGGTTGAAGTCCACCACCTGCAGCATCTGGTGCGTCGTGCGGAAATCAATCCGCGTCGCCGGTGCGTTTTTCGCGGCCGCGACCGCCTGCGGTGGCGCATCTAAGCTCT
>NZ_DASRBZ010000286.1:0-13041 GCF_035653355.1 Mycobacterium sp.
CATGAGCATTAACTATCAGTTCGGCGACGTCGACGCGCACGGTGCGACGATTCGGGCGCAGGCTGCGGCGTTGGAGGCCGAGCACCAGGCGATCATTCGTGACGTGCTGGCCGCCGGTGACTTCTGGGGTGGCGCCGGTTCGACGGCGTGCCAACAGTTCATCACCGAACTGGGCCGCAACTTCCAGGTGATCTACGAGCAGGCCAACGCCCACGGCCAGAAGGTGCAGACCGCCAGCAGCAACATGGCCAGCACCGACAGCGCCGTCGGCTCCAGCTGGGCGTAACCTCGCTGCCCGACCAAGACGTGGCCCGCACGCCGATCGGCTGTGCGGGCCGCCGTCGTTGTGGACACCCCCGGATCTAACCCGCGATCGGCGAACGCCCGACCACCCGGGGGCGGAACCCGATTTGGTGCATAGCGCCGTCAGCTCCGCGTCCGGCGAAAGTCGCCGCGGGCGTCTTCGGCACGCTCGGCCCGGCCGGCGCTGCCGCCGGGGAAGCACCGAGGCCGCCAGCCGGTAACGGCATGGCACTCGGCGGGCTCATCGTCCCGCCCGTAAGGGCTGCGCCCCAGCTCTGCGGCACTGACAAGGCGCCCACCGAGCCCGCCTGACCGATGCTCGCGGAGGCGCCGGCACCCGAGCCCCCCGTTGGTCCCACCGGCAGGGCTCCGAGCGGGCCCAAACCACCGGACTCGGTCAGTTCGTCGGCGCCCAGAAAGTCCATTCCCACGCCGATCACATCCAGGCCGACGCCGCCGCCGTCCAGACCGACGAGACCGACCGCATCCATGCCGAGGCCGGCCGTGTCCTCGACCAGGCCTATCGATTCGCCGCCGGACGCAGCCAGCGGAGATGCTGCCGCCACGCCCAGGCCGGCGCCGTTGCCGGCACCCTTGACTGCTCCCTTGCCCGATGCGGCGGTAAGCCCCGAGAGCGCGCTGGCCGGAGCGGATGCGCCAGACGTCGTCATCGACGCCGCTTCGCCCATCGCCATCTGCGGCAGGCCGGACATCGACGACGAGTGCGCCGGCTGCGCGAGCCCCTGGAGGAGCTGGGGCACCGTGGACATCGACGACACCGCTGTCCGGGCATGAGTACCCGCCGAGGTCGCGGCGGCGTGCGCCACGGCCGCCGCCTGGCCGGCCGGTCCGCCCGGATTGGTCGTCTGCTGCGGCGGTGTGAACGGTGCCAGCGTCGTGGCCGCCGCCGAGCTGCCGGCATAGCCGTACATTGCGGCTGCGTCCTGGGCCCACATCTCGCCGTAGTGCGCCTCGGTGGCCGCGATCGCCGGCGTGTTTTGGCCAAGGATGTTCGTCGCGACCAGTGCCGCCAGCTGGGCCCGGTTGGCTGCGATCACCGGTGGGGGCACCGTCATCGCAAACGCGGTCTCGAAAGCGCTCGCGGCCGCCCTGGCCTGATTTGCCACCTGCTCGCACTGCGCGGCAGTCGCGCTCATCCACGTCACATAGGGCGCCGCGGCCGCAGCCATCGATGACGATGCCGGCCCTTGCCACGAGCCAGCAGTGAGGCCGGCGACCACGGACTGATACGACGCCGCTGTGGAATACAGCTCGGCGGCCAGCTGGTCCCACGCCGCGGCCGCTGCCAACATTGGCCCGGCGCCCGGGCCGGCATACATTCGCGCGGAGTTGATCTCCGGTGGCATCGCCCCGAAGTCCATCTTTGCTCGCCTCCTGTTTGCTAGCTGGCCGCGACCGCGTTGGCGGCCTCAGTCGCCGCATACGATCGGGCGCTGGTGCTCAAGGCGTTCACGAACAGCTCATGGACCGCCGCTGCTTGGGCGCTGACCGCCTGATAGCGGCCGGCATGCGCGGCGAACTGGGCCGCTGTCAGCGCCGACACCTCGTCGGCCGCAGCAGCAACGACTCCGCTGCTCGGAGCAGCGGCGGCTGCGTCCGCAGCCGCCTTCGCAGCACCGATGCTGTGCAAGTCGGCCGCCGCCGCCAGCAGCGCCTCTGGGTGCGTTATTACGAATCCCGACCCGAAACTCATTGAGTACTCCTACCGTTGATCACCAACACAGCCGCTGCCATTTGCGGCCGTCATGCACCAAGTCCCGGCATCGCTGACCGGCAGCCGTGCTATTCACCAAATACGGCTGATGGATACACAACGAATGCGGTTACTGCCCAACTCTTTAGGGACATGCCTGCAAACCGCCTAGCAATTCATCAACCAACGGCCAAGAACCACAGTATTTTTCAGCGATCGACGGCATCAAGGATGCTGATCAGACACATAGAAAACACATATCTGCCGGTTATCCGCTGGCTGGGCCGAGCGTGAACCATTTGAGTTCTCTATGAGCTCCGTGACAACCACATATGCGCCAGGAAGAATGTGGGACCATGACGGCAATGTCGGGCTACCAGCGCCCACGTCAGGCAATACTCGGGCAGCTGCCCCGGATCCACCGGGCCGATGGCTCGCCGATTCGGGTGTTGCTAGTCGACGACGAACCGGCACTCACCAATTTGGTGAAGATGGCGCTGCATTACGAGGGTTGGGTCGTCGATGTCGCCCACAACGGACGGGAAGCGGTCGCCAAGTTCGACGCGATCGGTCCTGACGTGCTCGTCTTGGACATCATGCTGCCCGATGTCGACGGGCTGGAAGTCTTGGCGCGGGTCCGTGAATCCGATCCGTATACGCCCACCTTGTTCCTCACTGCCCGCGATTCGGTCATGGATCGGGTGACCGGATTAACCGCGGGTGCCGACGACTACATGACCAAGCCGTTCAGTCTGGAGGAACTGGTCGCCCGGCTGCGGGGACTGCTGCGCCGCTCTAGCCACCTGGCACCGCCGGCAGAGGAGGTGCTCACGGTTGGGGACCTCACGCTGGACGGTGCGAGCCGCGAAGTGACCCGCGCCGGTGAGCCGGTGTCGCTGAGCTCAACCGAATTCGAGCTGCTGCGTTTCATGATGCGCAATCCGCGCCGGGCGCTGAGCCGCACCGAGATCCTGGACAGGGTCTGGAACTACGACTTCGCGGGACGCACCAGCATCGTGGACCTGTATATCTCCTACCTGCGCAAGAAGATCGACGCCGGCAAAGACCCCATGATTCACACGGTGCGCGGCATCGGGTACATGCTGCGACCGCCGGAATGAGTTGCGCCCGGCCTGCGTCATGGTGGCGGCCACGATCGCTGCGGCAACAGTTGGTCCTGGGTGTGTGCGCCGTCGTCTGCGTGGTGCTGGCGACCGTCGGTGCCGTGTCGGTGATCAGCCTGCGTGAATATGTCACCACAATGACCGACGCCGAGGTGGCCGAGTCGCTGGACGCATTGACCCACTCCTATACGAAGTACCGCAATCACGAAGGGCCACACGCCGGTTCCCCCATCGAGCAGGCGATGTTGGGGTTCACCGGCCAGACACCCGGCAACCTCATCGCGGTCCTTCATGACGGTGTGGTGATCGGCTCGGCGGTCTTCTCCGAGGACGAGCCGCGGCCCGCTCCCGCCGACGTGGTCCACGCCATCGAAGCGAAGAGGTGGACCGACGGCCCGCCCCGCACAGCCGAGTTGGGCAGCTTGGGTTCTTACCGGGTAGACAGCCGTGCGGTGGGGGCGGACCGTCTGGTGGTCGGTGTGTCGATGAACCTCGCTAACCGGATGATCTCAAATCGAACCATCACTGCGACAGTGCTTTCCGGCACTGCACTGCTGATCACAGCAGCGCTCACAGTGTCCGTGGTTGGCTACGCGCTGCGGCCGCTGCGCCGGGTAGCCGCAACCGCAGCCGAGGTGGCCGGCATGCCGCTGATCGGCGACGAACATCGGATCACTACGCGGGTGAGGCCCGGCGACACCGACCCCGACAACGAGGTGGGGATCGTCGGCAATACATTGAATCGGTTGCTGGACAACGTAGACGGTGCGTTGGCGCACCGCGCCGAATCCGACCGTAGGATGCGGCAATTCATCACCGACGCCAGCCACGAACTTCGCACCCCACTCGCGGCGATTCAGGGCTACGCCGAACTCACCCGCCAAGACAGCTCCGCACTCCCGCCGACCACCGAGTATGCGCTGGCCCGCATCGAGTCGGAGGCGCAGCGGATGGCCGTGCTTGTCGACGAGTTGCTGTTGCTGTCCCGATTGGGCGAGGGCCAAGACCTACGCAATGAGGACGTCGACTTGGGCGACGTCGTCATCAACGCGGTCAACGACGCCGCAGTGGCGGCACCGACACACCGCTGGGTCAAAGAGCTGCCCGAGGAGCCAGTCTGGGTGCGCGGGGACCGTGACCGCCTGCACCAGTTGGTCAGCAACCTGTTGAGCAACGCCCACGTGCATACACCTGCCGGAGTCACCGTGACAACGGCGGTGACACGCCACGAGTCCGGCGGCGACGGACCCTACGCGGAATTGACGGTGACCGACGACGGCCCCGACATCGACCCCGATCTCATGCCACACCTGTTCGAGCGGTTCGTGCGCGGGCACAAATCCCGGTCGGACGGGTCCGGCAATGGATTGGGGCTGCCCATCGTCGCGTCGATTGCCAAGGCCCATCACGGCTCGGTCAGCGCCGAATCCGAGCACGCACAAACCGTGTTTCGGGTGCGGTTTCCGATGACCGAGCGGCCGACCGAGTAGCCACCTTGCCTGCGTAAAAACAGATTGAAGTGCACGTAAAGATGGCTGGTAAACCGTTAAAAGTCCGTTAACTATAAAGCGGCGCACACCATCCGCGCCTAACTTCATTCCCGGATCGCCACCGCCGGGCCCCCTCACCGTCGAGGGCTACATTGCAGTGCCTGCCTACGGGTCGGCGACCAATCTGATCTGGCGGGTCGCAAACGGGCGCGAAGGGAGAAGCCATATCGGTAGTTTCCTTAGTCGCCCTGACAGTGGCGGTCTCGCGTCGCCGGGCTCGGGTTTAGGTTGGTCCTCGCGATGCGCACCGCCTGGCTGTAGGCGCGCCCTCGGTGCTTGGTGTGGCGGCGGCACCTTTCTTTGCGGGAAGTTCCTACGTGACTCCACCATCTGCGGGTAGTGCGCTCCTCACTTCGATGGGCAAACCAATCGGACAAGGAACGTGGGTATGACATCAGCGGCTGGCCGACTGGGCATCCCGCTGTCGATTACCGACATATGCAAGCGGGTCTTGTTGGGTAAGCCAAAGATCACCGACCAGCTGCAGCACGAACGCCTATCGAATCCGGTTGCACTGGGCGTGCTTTCACCGGATGCAATCTCCTCTACTGCGTACGGTTCCGAACAAGTCATGATCGAGCTGCTGCCGGCCGCCGGGCTGGCCGCGTTCGCATTATTGCTTCCGATCACCGGTGTCATTCTGTTGATCCTGGTCTTGGTGGCGGCATCGTATCGGCAGGTCGTGATGGTCTACACCCGCGCCGGAGGTTCGTACGTGGTTGCGCGTGACAATTTCGGGCCACGGATCGCGCAGATCGCTGCCGCGTCGCTGTTGATCGACTATGTGGTCACCGTCGCGGTGCAGTGCGCCGCCGGCACGGTGGCGGTGGTATCGGCGATACCTGCACTGGGCCCCTACAGCTTGGAACTCACCTTGGCTGTAGTGCTCGTCATGTGCTACGCCAACCTGCGCGGATTGCGCGAGGCCGGATTTCCGTTCGCATTCCCGACCTACGCATTCGTCGGAATGGTCTCGTTGACAATCCTGACCGGCCTCGTTCGTGAAACATTCTGGGGCCTACCGCAATACGACCCACAGCACATTATTGGAGCGGTGCCGGTTCATCAAGGCAACGGGCTGGTGATGGGCGCGACGATCCTGGTAGTGCTACGCGCATTTGCCAACGGCGGCTCGTCGCTGACCGGAGTAGAAGCGATTTCCAACACGGTGAACAGCTTCCGTAAGCCGGAAGGCGTCAACGCCCGTCGAGTGCTTACCGTGATGGCCTGCATCCTCGCGTTCTTGTTGGCGGGTGTGGCCTGGCTTGCGCACGTCACCCACGCCACTCCGTATGTCAATGGCTATCCGTCGATGCTTTCCGAGATTGCCCGAGCGGTATTCGGCCAAGGTTTGATCGGCAACGTCCTTTATTTCCTGGTGCAGGCGTCGACCGCCGCAATCCTCTTCACGGGTGGCAATACCAGCTTCAACGGTTTTCCCGCCCTAGCCAGTTTTGTTGCCGAGGACCGTTTCCTGCCGCGGCAACTGACGAAACGTGGTCACCGCCTGGTGTTCTCCAACGGCATCATCGCGCTCACGGCGCTATCCCTGGTACTGCTGATAGCGACCGGTGGCTCGGTCAACGCACTGGTGCCCTTCTACGCGATCGGTGTGTTCACCGGCTTCTCGATGGCCGGCTACGGCATGACTAAACATCATCTCAGGCACCGCGAACCGGGCTGGCGGCGCAAGTTGGTTGTCAACCTGTCGGCGGCGATCTTGTCGACGATCATCGTTGGGATCTTCGCGGTGGCCAAGTTCACCGCGGGCGCCTGGCTGATCGTCGTGGTCTTCCCCGCGTTGGTATTCGCACTGATGCGGCTCAACCGGCAGTACCGCGCCGAAGCCTCCGCCCTGGAGATGTCTCGCACCGAGCCTCCCGATATCGCCAGGCACGGACGCCATCGGGTGTTCGTGTTCGTCGACTCAATCGACCTTGCCGAGGTCGAGGCACTGCGCTACGGCAAGGGACTGCACGCCGACGAGCTGATCGCAGTGCACTTCGTGCTTGACGCAGCTCGTGCCGCACGGCTGCGGCAGCGCTGGGAAAACTTCGACCACGATACGCAGTTGCTTGTAATCGATTGCCCAGATCGTCAACTCAACCGGGCCGCACACGAGCTGGTCATGCAAGCGCTCGCCAACCATCCGGGCAGCAAAGTGACAGTACTGTTGCCGCGCCGAACATATTCGCCGCTGTTGGGCCGGCTGCTTCATGACCGCACCGCGGACAAGATCGCCAAAGTTATCAGCCGGATTCCCGGTGCAAGCGCGCAAATCGTGCCCTATGACATCAAGTCCCGAATAGCACAAGTTTCGCGAGGCGAGCGCGGCAATGTCCAACTTGGTGAAGTGCTACATAGCGCAGAAACGGCAAGCCCAAACGGCAACCGGCCCATGTCGATGGCCGACCCCGCACACCACGTGGTCGACTGAACCTAGGAAGTGATGCGTTGTGGCAACATCGGTCAGCGGGCAGGAGCTACCACCGTCCTTCTCCGATGCATGTAAGCGGATTCTTCTGGGTAAGCCGCTGACCAGCGAGCAGCTCGAATCCGAGAAGCTATCGAATCCGGTTGCCCTGGGCGCACTTTCGCCGGATGCCATCTCCTCGACCGCTTATGGTCCCGAGCAGATCATGATCGAGCTGTTGCCATACGCGGGGATGGCCGCGTTTGCGTTGTTGCTTCCGATCACCGGTGTCGTCTTGTTGATTCTGCTGTTGGTGACGCTGTCGTATCGCGGTGTCGTCAGCGCCTACGCCCGAGCTGGCGGGTCATACATGGTCGCGCGGGACAACTTTGGGCCACGCGTCGCTCAGGTCGCCGCGGCAGCGCTTTTGATCGACTATGTTGTCACCGTCGCGGTGCAGCCCGCCGCCGGCACGGTGGCAGTGGTGTCGGCGATACCCCCGCTGCGGCCCTACCACTTGGAAATCACCGTCGCTATGGTTCTCCTCATTGCCTTCGCCAATCTGCGGGGGTTGCGGCAGTCGGGACGAACATTCGCGATTGCGACTTACGCATTCGTGGCCATGATCGCGCTGACGATCGTGACTGGCCTGATCCGTCAAGCTTTCTGGGGTTTACCGCGATACGATCCGCAGCACCTTGTGGGAGCGGTGCCCGTCCATCATGGCAACGGCCTGGTAATGGGTGCGACGATTCTGGTACTGCTGCGGGCGTTCGCCAACGGGGGCTCGTCGCTGACCGGAGTGGAGGCGATTTCCAACACAATCGACGTCTTCCGCGAGCCGCGGAGCGTCAACGCCCGCCACGTCCTCACCGCGATGGCCTGCATCCTCGGGTTCTTGCTGATTGGCGTTGCATGGCTGGCATATGCGACGCACGCCACTCCCTACCTCAATGAATATCCGTCAATGCTTTCCCAGATCGCCAGCGCGGTCTTCGGCCAAGGAGTGATCGGGAATGTCCTGTACTTCCTAGTGCAGGCGTCGAGCGCTGCTATCTTGTTCACCGGCTGCAATACCAGCTTCAACGGTTTTCCGGCACTGACCAGTTTCGTTGCCGAAGACCGCTTCCTGCCCCGGCCGCTGACGAAGCGCGGGCACCGTCTGGTGTTCTCTAACGGCATCATCACACTGACCGCACTTGCAATCCTGCTGCTGCTGGTGACCAGAGCTTCGGTGAACGCGCTGATTCCGTTTTTCGCGATCGGTGTCTTCACCGCATTCGCGATGGCCGGCTTCGGTATGACCAGGCACCATCTGACGCACCGTGGGCATCGCTGGCGGCGCAGGGCGTCGGTCAACCTGTGCACCGGTATCTTCTCCTCGGTTGTGGTGGCCATCTTCGTCGTGACGAAGTTCACCGACGGTGCATGGCTAGTCGTTTTCGTCTTCCCGGTATTGGTGTTCACGTTGATGCGGCTCAACCGCCAGTACCGCGCCGAGGCCTCGGTCCTCGAGATGTCTCGCACAGAGCGACCGGTCCTGGCCAGGCATGCACGACTTCGCGTGTTCGTCTTTGTCGACTCGGTCGACCTCGCGGAAGTCGAGGCACTGCGCTACGGCAAAGGGCTGCAGGCCGATGAACTGGTTGCAGTGCATTTCGTGGTGGACGCCGCTCATGCTGCGCGGTTGCAGCAACGCTGGGAGAGCTTCGACCACGCGACGCCGCTGCGGATGGTTGACTGCCCGGATCGGCACCTGAGTAGGACCGCCCAAGAGTTCGTGCTACAGGCCCTGAATGACAATCCCGGCTCGAAAGTGACGGTGCTGTTGCCGCGTCGCACATTTTCGCCGCTGCTCGGCCGGCTACTGCACGACCGCACCGCGGACAAGATGGCCCGCGCCGTCAGCCGTATTTCAGGTGCGACCGCTATTATCGTTCCCTACGACATAAAGTCTCGGCTGGCGCGGGTTACGCCTGAGAGCTTCGCGGAGCAGGTCGCGCGAGAAATCGACCAAGTGGCCGCGCATCGCACGCGGCTAGCCCCACACGTGGTAACGCAGCCAGAGGTAGCCCGCGCAGAGGGCCAGTGAGGTCGCGGTAACGACCGCCCCCTTGCGGGTGAACTCCCAGAAGGAGATGGGACTCCCAGCGCGCTGGGCAATTCCGATGACGACGACGTTGGCGCTCGCCCCAACAGCGGTGAGGTTGCCGCCGAGATCGGTCCCCAAAGCCAAAGCCCACCACAAGACTGCGGAGTTGAGGTGCGGATGCATGGCTGAGACCAGGTCGGCGACAATGGGAGTCATCGTGGCGGCATACGGGACGTTGTTGACGACGCCGCTGGCCGCAAACGACACGACGAGGATCAGCATCGTCGTGATCAAGGCGTTGCCACCGGTCGCCTGGCTGGCCAGCCTGGCTAACTGGCTGATGACACCGGTTTTCACCAGGGCGCCGACCATGACGAAGAGCCCCGAAAAGAACAGCAACGTCTCCCACTCGACGCTCTGCAGATAGAATTCCCGTGTCAGGCCAGAGACTACGATCAGGACTGCCGCGCCGACCAGCGCCACGAGCGACGGTTCCATGTGAATTTGCTTGTGCGCGACAAACCCGGCGAAAACCGCTATCAGGACAATCCCGCACTTGCTCAACAAGCGGTGATCACGGATCGCTTCGCGCTCCTCCAAAGACATGACATCGGCGACCCGTTCGGAATCGACGGTTAATGCGCCAGGGAACAAACGTGGGAGGAGTGCCGCAAGGGCAGCCAAGATGATGACAACGATCGGTGCCAGATGGCCCAGAAAAGCGTTGAAACTCAACGCCCCTCGGTCGGCGATGATGATATTGGGCGGATCGCCGACCAAGGTAGCGGTGCCGCCGATGTTGGCCGCAAACGCCTCGGCCATAAGCAACGGCGCCGGACTGATCTGCAGCCGCTCACACACCAAAATAGTGACCGGCGCTATCAACAACACGGTGGTCACGTTGTCCAGCAAGGCCGATGCGACCGCGGTGACGAGCATCAGCAAGATCATGATCCGCAGCGGAGAACCGCTGGAGCGCTTGGCAGCCCATATCGCCACGTATTCGAATACCCCGGTCTGGCGTACCACGCTGACGATGATCATCATGCCCAGCAGCAGAAAGATTACGTCCCAGTCGATTCCGGTCTCTCGGGAAAAGAAGACCTCGTTGGAATTGATCACCGGCAAGACGACCATGAAGACGGCGCCGCCCAACGCGACAAGCGTCTTGTTGACACGGTCAGTGGCGATTAACGCATAGGCGATGACAAACACCGCTGTCGCGATAACCGCATAGACGTTCATGTGCAAGCCCCGGGATGTGGCCGCCCGTGGCTCACCGCCGCGAGCGCCGAACCGGCGCTCAAGATTTGAGCACGGCGGCCAACAGACGTGACGCGGTGATCACGCCCTGCAACCGACCGTCCTTGGTCACCGGGATCAGCGGGCTCCTCAGCCGCGCCATCACCGCCGCCACCTCGATGATGGTGTCGTCGACATCGGCCGGCGGCACGTCGGTCAGGTGCTCAGGCAGCATGTCACCGACTGTCTTGCCGTCCAACCGTTCCGCCACATGGTCAGCCATCGATTCCTGCAGCACGTGGGCCAGCGACGGATCGTCCTGTACATAGCGCGGCACGATGAAGCGGACCACCTGTGACGCCGGTAGCACGGCGTAGGGGCTGCCGGAGGCGTCGACAACCAAGATTCCGGGCAGGCGCTGCTGAGCTAGCATGCGGACAGCTTCGAGTGCCTCCGAATCGGTGGTCAAGACTGGGAAATCTTCAGCCATATCCGCTGCGCGCATATGGGGAAGTTACTACCGCCGGTAAGTGAGCGCAGGGCAACCGGTTCGCCGGCAAGTCAACCGGTTGAGTCCCGGACCATTCGGCCCGACGGCGGTCGAGCGCGCCGCGATCAGCGAGGCGTAAAGAAAGCGTCAACGTCCATTCCCTTCGGGCACACGCGCACTTACCGTCATTCGAGTCCTCACAGCCGAGGGCCCAGTTGATGCTGCCCGAATGGTCGATGCGTCGGCCAGTCGGGTTGTCGTGAACGGAGAACATGTGTCTGTCGTGGTCTATCTCGTGGTGACGGTTGCGATCTTCGCTCTGCTCGGCACCGTACTGAAGCTGGTTGAACGACTGTGAGCGGCGCGAACGCTGTCGGTCTGGTCCTGGCCACCCTGATCGCGGTGTTACTCGGTGCGGCCCTGATCTTTCCGGAACGGTTCTAGTGAGCGGCGCAACAGCAGGTGTGCTGTTTGTCGCACTAGTGGCGGCGGCCCTTGCGGTGGTGCACGTGCCACTGGGCGACTACATGTACCGGGTCTACAGCTCCCAAAAGCACTCACGAATCGAACGTTTCGTCTACCGCTTGATTGGCGCCAACCCGAGCTCCCAACAGACCTGGGCCGCCTATGCGCGCAGCGTGCTCGCGTTCTCGGCGGTCAGCATCGTCTTCTTGTTCCTTTTACAGCTGCTCCAGGACAAGCTGCCGCTGCACCTGCACAATTCGGCGACACCGATGACCGCCTCGCTGGCCTGGAACACCGCCGTCAGCTTCGTCACCAACACCAACTGGCAGAGCTACTCGGGTGAATCGACGCAGGGACACCTGGTGCAGATGGCCGGACTGGCTGTGCAGAACTTCGTGTCCGCAGCAGTCGGCATGGCGGTTGCCATCGCGCTCGTTCGCGGCTTCGTCCGCCGCAATACCGGTGAGCTGGGCAACTTCTGGGTCGATCTGGTGCGTGGCACCCTGCGCATCCTGCTGCCGATTTCCGTCGTCGGCGCGATCCTGCTTCTCGCCGGCGGCGCGATCCAGAACTTCCACTTGCACGACCAAGTCGTCAGCACACTGGGTGGTGCCCGCCAGACCGTCACGGGTGGTCCGGTCGCCAGCCAGGAGGCGATCAAGGAGCTCGGCACCAACGGCGGCGGTTTCTATAACGCCAACTCCGCGCACCCCTTCGAGAACCCGACCACATGGACGAACTGGATCGAGATCTTCCTGCTAATGGTCATCAGCTTCTCGCTGCCGCGCACCTTTGGTCGCATGGTGGGCAACAAGAAGCAGGGCTACGCGATTGCTGCCGTCATGGGTGTCATCGCCACCATGAGCGTCACCATGATCATGTTGTTTCAGTTGCAGCACCACGGCACCGTCCCCACCGCGGCCGGGGCCGCCATGGAAGGGGTCGAGCAGCGTTTCGGGATCGCCGATTCGGCGATCTTCGCCGACGCGACCACGCTCACGTCCACCGGCGCCGTTGACTCCACGCATGACTCCTACACCAGCCTGGGCGGCATGATGACGATGTTCAACATGCAACTCGGCGAGGTCGCGCCCGGCGGCACTGGCTCCGGCCTGTACGGCATGCTGATCCTTGCGGTCATCACGGTTTTCGTCGCGAGCTTGATGGTCGGCCGCACACCCGAATACCTCGGCAAGAAGATCCGGCCACGCGAAATCAAACTTGCCGCAAGTTATTTCCTGGTCACCCCGTTGATCGTGCTGCTCGGCACGGCGATCGCCATGACGTTGCCCAGCCCGCGCGCCGGCATGGCCAACACCGGACCGCACGGTCTGTCGGAGGTGCTGTACGCATTCACCTCTGCGGCGAACAACAATGGCTCCGCGTTCGCCGGTTTGTCGGCCAACACGGTGTGGTACAACACTGCCCTCGGCCTGGCGATGGTCTTCGGCAGATTCCTGCCGATAGTGTTGGTGCTCGCGTTGGCCGGTTCGCTCGCCGGTCAGGGCAAGCGGCCGGAGTCGCTCGGCACGCTGCCCACGCATAAGCCACAATTCGTCGGCCTGGTCGTCGGCGTCACAATCATCTTGGTCGCTCTCACCTTCTTGCCCGCCTTGGCACTGGGACCTCTGGCTGAAGGGATCCACTG
>NZ_DASRBZ010000287.1:0-17426 GCF_035653355.1 Mycobacterium sp.
TCGGCCGGCTCGCCGCGCCCGTAGAGATGGAGGATGGCGTCGTAGATGCTCTGGTGGGCTGGCCGGTAGAAGTCACCGGGCCGCAGCCGCTCCAACACGTCGGCGATCGCGTCCTTGCTCAGCAGCATTCCGCCCAACACCGACTGCTCGGCGGCGAGGTCTTGCGGTGGCTGACGCCCGAAGTCCTCACTGGGTGAGGCCGCATCCATGCCGGGGTAACCGAGATCGTCGACGACCGCCATAGGCTCTCACCTCCTTCGGCGCGACTGTCGAACGCTTATTCGATCGGCATGTCCGACTGTAGGTCGAGGCACCGACACGACGCCGCAGAAAAAATCCGTCTCCGAGTGCGCCGCGTCGACGCTAAACGTTGCTGGCAGCTACTCCAAGAGCCGTTGTTCATGAAGCTGTGCATCATGTGTGCATATCCGTCGGCGCCTGTGTTGAGGCGGGTGTGGACAACCTGTGGACCAATGTGGGACGTCGCAGCATTACTGCAGATAAGCGGACCACAACGGCGCGCAGTTTGTGTGGATGAGAATCTCTTCGGCGTGTCGCGGCAGGTTGCCATGTCGGGCGTGTTGCATTGCAGGCAGTTATGGGCGGCGTTAACAGACGGTTACGTTCACAGCAGGATTTACTCGCCGGACAGTTAGCCAGCGCAACCGCCAACACCCCGGCACAGCCGATTAGGGCCGTCGCCGGGGTGAGGAGATTCTGCGCGTTACGTCTGCGCGATGACGGGTTACGTCTGCGCGACGACGTCAAGCGTGAGCTCGACGTTGACGTCAGGATGCAGGTGCGCGGTCGCGGTGTGCGTGCCGAGCGACTTGATGTGCTCCCGGGGCATCCGCACGATCCGCTTGTCTAGGTTTGGGCCGCCCGCTTTCTTGATCGCGGCGACCACGTCGGCGGCCGTCACCGATCCGAACAGCTTGGCGGTATCGGCTGCGGCCCGCACCGGCAGCGGGATAGGTCCCAGCGCCTCGATCGCGGTCTTGATTTCGTTGGCGTGCTCGAGGTCGCGCACCGTTTTGGTTTCCCGGGCCCGGCGGATGTCGTCGGCCTGTTTCTGGGCGCCGCGTGAGGCGACGATCGCCAGCCCCCGCGGCAGCAGGAAGTTGCGGCCGTATCCGTCTTTGACCTCGACGGTGTCGCCGACGGTCCCGAGGTGCTCGACATCGGCGGTCAAAATCAGCTTCATCGTGTCGTACTTTCCGTCAGGGATGCGCGACTACCGCGCCGAGGAGGTGAAGGGCAAGAGCGCCATCTCGCGGGCGTTTTTCACCGCGAGCGCGATGTCTCGCTGGTGCTGGACGCAGTTGCCGGTGACGCGGCGAGCCCGGATCTTGCCGCGCTCGCTGATGTAGGTGCGCAGCAGCGCGGTGTCCTTGTAGTCGATCACCTGCTCTTTTTTGGCGCAGAACACGCACTTGCGTGTCTTGACCGGCTTTTCCGGAGCTGGGCGCCGCTTGCTGGATTTGGCCATGTGGGTATCTCTTTCGTGCTGTGTTGCTTGAAGTTAGAAGGGCGGTTCGTCGTCGCCGCCGCCGAATGAGCCCGACGCCGGGGCGCTGCCCCAGGGGTCGTCACCGGTTGCTCCGCTGGCCTGCGCTGGCGGGCGAGAACCCCCACCGCCACCACCGCCGAAGCCGCCGCCACCACCGCCGCTGCGGCTCGCCTTGTTGACCTTGGCGGTGGCGTAGCGCAGCGACGGGCCGATCTCGTCGACCTCGACCTCGACCACGGTGCGCTTCTCGCCCTCCCGGGTTTCGAAGGAGCGCTGCTTGAGCCGTCCGGTCACGATCACTCGCGACCCGCGGGTCAGGCTCTCCGCCACGTTCTCGGCCGCCTCGCGCCAGATGTTGCACCGCAGGAACAGCGCCTCACCGTCTTTCCATTCCCCGCTTTGGCGGTCGTAGATCCGCGGTGTCGAGGCGACGGTGAAGTTCGCCACCGCAGCACCGGACGGGGTGAACCGCAGTTCGGGGTCCGCGGTCAAGTTTCCGACGACGGTGATCGTGGTGTCACCAGCCACAGTTTCCTCCTGGTCCGCCTGGTCTACGACGGGTTCTCAGCGCTGCGCGCTGCGCGCAGGCGATTCATCGCAGAGCCTACGCAACGGCTCCGCCGCTCGGCAGTCACTCGTTAGTGCTTGTCGGTACGGACCACTTTGGTCCGCATGACCGACTCGTTGAGTTTGAGCTGACGGTCAAGTTCGGACACCGTCGCGGGGGCGGCCTTGAGGTCGATCACCGCGTAGATGCCCTCGGAATGCTTGGCGATTTCGTAAGCCAGTCGGCGTCGACCCCAAATATCGACTTTCTCCACGGTGCCGCCGTCTTTGCGGACGACGTTGAGGAATGCTTCCAACGACGGAGCTATCGTGCGCTCGTCGAGGGTGGGGTCGAGGATGACCATGATTTCGTATGGACGCATGGGAACCTCATCACCTCCTATGGTCGTCTGCGGCCACGGTCGCTCCGTGGCAGGAGGGTCGCCTGCGTCGGCAACCGCATCAGGCTACCGGATGCTCACCTGGCCTGCGTAATCGTGGGCCGCTCGAGTGTGCGCTGCGGGCGTCGAACGTGCGATGAGGGCGGCGAACGTGCGCTGCGGGCGTCGAACGTGCGCTGCGGGCGTCCAACGTGCGATGAGGGCGGCAATTTAGTCGTTTTTTCGCCCTGCATGCACAGTCGGCGACGTCAGCGCGCCATAGCTGCTGGCGGCTAGGCCGCGGGCTGGCGCAGCTTCGGCGGGTGCAGCCAACTCGGCAACCAACCCGGCGGCGCGTCGGCGGCCCGGTCGAAGACGCCGCCCACCGGATCATCCACTCGCCCGCGCCAGCGCACCAGATCCTCGCCCGGTTGATAGATCTGGCGCACCACCAACACGCACAGCAGCGCCACCGCGATGTCGCGCAGCAGCACCGCCGCGGTGAACCACTGCTCGGGCAGACCCCGGTTGGGGACGTTGTAGAGGTAGTACATCCGCGGCACCCACACCACCGCGTCGATCGTCATCCACGCCAAAAGGATTCGCCGGTGCGGCAGAGCCAACACCGCCAGTGGCACCAGCCACAGCGAAAACTGCGGACTCCACACCTTGTTGGTCAACAGGAACGCGGCCACCACCAAGAACGTCAGCTGCGCCACCCGCGGCCGCTGTGGAGCCGTCAGCGCAATGTAAGCGATTGCAGCGCAACACAATAAAAACAGACCAGCGACGACTGCGTTCAGCACAACCGGCGGCTCCCAAAAGCCGAGCTGGGCATCGAAACCGCGCCACCCGGTGAACGACTTGACGACGTTGTAGAGCGAGTCCATGTCGTCGCCGCGGCGGCTGTTGAGCCGGAAGAACTCCGACCAGCCCCGCGGAAACAGCACCATCACCGGCAAGTTCACCACCAGCCAGGTCGCCACCACCGCCGCCGCCGCGCGGATCACCTCGGCGAGCCGCCCGACCCGGAGCCCCAGCACCAGCAGCGGGAGCAGGAACACCACCGGATACAGCTTGGCTGCCACCCCCAGGCCGATCAGTACGCCGGCCAGCACTGGTCGTCGGCGAGCCCAGGCCAGCAATCCGCCGATCGCGAAAGCTGTTGGCAGCGCGTCGAAATTGGTGAAAATCTGAAAGATCAGCAGCGGCGAGGCCGCCACCAGCGCCGCATCCCAGATCCGCCGGCCGGCCAGTCCTGCGCTGGCCCAGACGGTCGCCAGCCAGGCCAGCGCCAGCCCGAAGGCGGCGACATCGAAGAACACCACCACCTCGGCGACCACCGGCAGCACATGCAACTTGCTCAGCGCGATGTAGGTCTTGGCCAGCGCCATCGACGCGTACTGGTAGACACCGGTCAACACCGGATATTCCATGTAGCGCACCGCGGGCTGGCCGTCGTAGCGGGTCTGCGGTTTGCCGGCCGAGTCGGTCTCGACCCAGCTGGACTTGTAGGGAAACTTGCCCTGGCTCAACAATTCCGCGCCGTAGAGCGGCACCGTGTCGGAGTAACACAACTGGTAGTAGGCACGCTGGTTGGACCAGTTGGCCACCCGCTGGTCGCCGGGCCCCGTGCCGGTGCTCTGCAGGCACGGCGCCTTCGTCGACCACCCCAGCGCCAAGAACACCACCGCGATCAGAAACATCACTCGCAGTGGGGTCATGAACGGCGTGCGGCCGATCAAGGCGTGCCGGCCCACGGGTCCGCCGATCACTGTCGACATTGCCGACCCTAAAACGTCTGTGCGGCTTGGGCAGTCGCGATCGTCGGCACTTCGCAAGTCAGCAGCCAAGGGCTGCGGTGAGGTCGTGGCGCGGCTATCGACGCCTGTCACGGCGGCGGTGCGGGCGCTTGAGGTCCTCCCGGCGCGGGCGCGAACGGGCCTGGCGCCGGCGCATAGCCACCCTGCCCAGGCGGGTAGCCACCCTGGCCTGGCGCGTACCCACCTTGCCCCGGCGCATAGCCACCTTGACCCGGCGGGTAGGGACTCTGCCCCGGCCCCCCAGGACTTGGCGCCGGTCCGACTGGGACAGTGGTGGGTGGACCGACGGGGATCGTGATGCCCGGTGCCACTTCGATCGTCGGCTGGATGACGGTCTGCGACGGTGGCGCCTCAACCCGTGGTGGCGGTGGCGCGGCGGGCGGCCCGGCGTAGCCACCGATCTCGGCCGGTTTGGGAAACGACTCGTTGGGGGTGCCCTTCAGCGCGCCGTCCATGGTCGCCTTCCAGATGTCCGACGGCAAGCTCGAGCCCCACACCGGCGAGCCCCACTTGTTTACCAGCGGCTTGTCTCCCCTGACGGTGCCGACCCACACCGCCGTCGAGAGCTGGGGGGTGTAGCCGACCATCCAGGCGTCCTTGTTGGCGTCGGTGTCACCCAACTGCGTGGTACCGGTCTTGGCTGCCGAGGGTCGGCCGCCGGCCAGGTTGTGACCGCGCGAATACCCGGCGATCGGCTCCATCGCGGAGGTCACGTTGTCGGCGACGGACTTGTCGATACGTTGCTCGCCGCTGTTCTCCTGGGTGGCCGCGTCGAAGAGCACCTGGCCTTCGGAGTTGACCACTTTTTGCACGAAATGCGGCGCGTGGTACACACCCGAGGCCGCCAGGGTGGCGTAGGCCGAGGCCATGTCGATCACCCGAGTCTGGTACTGGCCCAGCACAACCCCGTTGTTTGGCGGGCCGCCCTTCCCGTCCTCGGACAGCGTGTGCGGCACGCCGGGGAAGCTGGTGGCCACACCGGCCTGATGCGCGGCGTCGGCGACGTCCTGCGGGCCGTGCTTGAGCTTGAGCATCAGCCGGTAGTAGGAGGTATTCAGCGAACGTTTGAGCGCCTCGGCGATGTTGCACGTTCCGCAGCCTTCACCTTCGACGTTGCTGATCTTGATGCCGTCGACCGTCAGCGGCCCGCTGTCGACCTGGTAACCCAGGCCGATTCCTTGTTCCAGCGCGGCGACGAGCGCGAAAACCTTGAACGACGACCCCGTCTGCAACCCCGCCTGCGCGAAGTCGAACCCGTTGGCATCCGCGCCGCCGTAGTACGCGCGCACCGCGCCGTTGTGCGGGTCGATCGACACCACCGCGGCGCGCATGTCGGGATCTTGTCCCTCGAGGTACGTCGACACCGCTTTCTCCGCCGCCTGCTGGGCCTGCGGGTCGATGGTGGTGGTGATCTGCAGACCCTGCGTGTTCAGCGTCCGCTCGTCGATGTTGAACAGGTCGAGCAGCTCCTTGGTCACCTGCCGCTCGATCAGCCCGTTGGGCCCAGTGGTCTGGTTTTGTGCGCTGGCCACCTCGGGCGGCACCGTCGGCGGGAAGAGCTGCTTGGCGCGATCGCTCGCCGACAGCGCTCCGGTTTCCACCATCCCGTCGAGCACCCAGTTCCAGCGTGCCGTCGCCCCTTTGGGATTCACGGCCGGGTCGAGCGTGGACGGTCGCTGGATCAGCGCCGCCAACAATGCGCCATCGGCGACGGTGAGCTGCTCGACGGGCTTGTCGAAGTACGCCTTGGAGGCGGCGGCGATGCCGTAGGCGCCACGTCCGAAGTAGATGATGTTCAGGTAGGCCTGCAGCACATCGTCTTTGGGCCACTCCCCGGACATCTTCGTGGCGACGACGAGCTCTTTGGCCTTGCGGGTCAGCCCTCCGACTCCGGTGCGTTGGGAACCGACCAGCGCGTTCTTGACGTACTGCTGGGTGATCGTGGAGCCACCCTGCAGGTCGCCGCCGAAGATGTTGTTCTTCACCGCCCGCGCGAAACCGGTGAGCGAAAAGCCGGGGTTGGAGTAGAAGTTGCGGTCTTCGGCGGCCAGCACCGCCTGACGCACGTGCACCGGAACCTGCTTGAGGTCGACGTCGACCCGGTTGCCTTCGGGCGGAACGATTTTGGCGAGTTCAGAGCCGTCGCTGGCCAAGATCGTCGAGACCTGGTTGGTGCGAATGTCGCCCGGTCTGGGAACGTCGACCATCAAATAGGCCATGGCGAAGGTGATGAGCGGCAACACGAACATCACGATTGCGGCCACGTAGAGCCCACGACGCACCCACATCCAGTTGATGTGGTGGAGCCAGTCCCAATTGAGCTCTTGCAGTCGTCGGCTCACCTGCGGAAACCGGCTCAGCGGCGAGAGAGGCGGGCGACCGCCCGGCGAGGGGCCTCCGCCCAACAGCGGGCGCGGGCGCCGCGGCGGTTGGGGCGGGCCCCCGTCCAGCGCGGCAGCGACCTGTTCGATCGGGTCGCGCTGCGGGGGTTTGGCCCGGGTGCCGTCCAGCGCGGCCTTGACTTCCTCGATCGGGTCGCGCAGCCCAGGCGACGTGTCGTCGGTGACCGGCGGCAGGACCGTGGTCAGCCGGTCATCGGGCGGAATGGGTCGGGATCGCCGCGGTGAAGTGGGCGGGCGGCCAGCACTGCCCGCGCGGCCGCCGTCGTCGTTGCGCCTGGGTGCACCGCCGCCCGCCTTGTTGGGGACGCCAGTGCTTGGCCGGTCGTGGTGCCCTTCGTTATTCACTGGCCGTTCGGGCGCCGTTGCGCGCTGTCCGGGTGCCGCGCGACCCCCGAGGAGGTCGTGCTGGGCGTGCTGTGCCCAGCACGTACGACTTGACCAGGTGATTCCAGCTGCAGGTCCGACATACCTCCACCACGTGTACCGAAAACTCGTCGAAACGGGATGCCAGCAGGACCAGCTCCTCCGCGGTGCGCGCCGAGCCGGACACCGGCCCCAGATGGTCGCCGAATACCCAGGACACCAGCGTCAGCTGCTCTTTGCGGCAGATCGGGCACATCACCCGACTGAGCTTTCCGTGATATTTGGCGGCACGCAGCAGATAGGGGTCGGCGTCACACACCTCGGAGACGCCGGTGCGTCCGGAGTACACCTCGGCCAGCAGTGAGCGGCGCCGCAGCGCGTAGTCCACCACCTGTCGCTGGAGTCGCATGTTGACCAGAGTACGTCCGCATGGCCCTTATCGAGATGGTGGCCGAGATGTTGCATCGAATTCCCAGCGGGCTGAGCCCATGGACGCGGCAGGCGCGACTGCCGCGGCTCTACGAGGCACTGACGTCGCCGAGCTGCGGCAGGAACGCCGACCGGGCAGGGCCGGTGGTCTTGTCAGCGTCGGCGCCCTCTCCCAACAGGCCGCGGCGAGCCAGGATCGGGCGTACCCCTTCACCGAAGTTGTATGCCTCCTCGAGATGCGGATAGCCGGACAGGATGAAGTGGTCCAGGCCCAATTCGGCGTATTCGGTGATCCGGTCGGCCACCTCTTGGTGCGAGCCGACCAATGCGGTGCCGGCGCCGCCGCGCACCAGGCCTACTCCCGACCACAGGTTCGGGTAGATCTCCAACGCCCTGGCGTCCACACCCTGGTCGAAAGCCGTTCCGCCGCCGTGTAATTGGCGCATTCTGCGTTGGCCATCGGATTCCGAGCGGGCCAGCGACTGTTGCGCAGCGGCCACAGTCTGCGGATCCAGTCCGCCCAGTAGCCGGTTCGCCTCGTTCCATGCCTGCTCGCTGGTGTCGCGGGCGATGACGTGTAACCGGATGCCGTAGGTCGGTTTTCGGCCGTGGGCACGGGACAGACCGCGGATCCAGTCGAGCTTCTCGCGGACCTGGTCGGGTGGTTCGCCCCAGGTGAGGTAGGTGTCGGCGAAGCGTGCCGCGACGGGGCCGGCGTCAGCCGACGAGCCGCCGAAGAAGATCGGCGGCAAGGGATCTGGGCGCCGCGCCAGCGCCGCCTGCTCCACCCGCAGGTGTTCTCCGGTGAAGGTCACCGGATCTGCGGATGTCCATAGCTGGCGGACGATGTCGAGGAACTCGGCGCACCGGGTGTAGCGCTGCTGTTTGGTGAGGAAATCGCCGAACGCGCGCTGTTCGATGCTTTCCCCGCCGGTGACGACATTGAGCAGCAGGCGCCCACCGGACTGCCACTGAAAGGTCGCCGCCATCTGCGCGGCCAGTGTCGGGCTGACCAGCCCCGGTCGCAGCGCGACCAGGAACTTCAACGACTCGGTGGCGTCGACCAGCATCGCGGTGGACAGCCAAGCGTCTTCACACCACTGACCGGTGGGGGTGAGCACCGCCTCGAAGCCGTTGATCTCGGCGGCGTGGGCCAGCTGCGTCAGGTACTTCAGGTCGGCGGGCCGGTCGCCGCTCATGCTGCTGCCGTGCCCGCCGGCGATCAGGTCGCGGGAATCCCCGTACGTGGGCAAGAACCAATGCAGATGTATCGACACGTGATCTAGTTATGCCGCGGCGGCGTCGCGGCCACCAGGCTTGCAACCACGCTGATTGCAATACGATCGTCGCCGTGGCGACGCGGCAAACCCCGGCAACCCGGGCCAAAGACAGCGACCGGGAGCAGACGTGCCGCGCGCTCGATGGTGCGCTCAACGACGGTGAGCTTTCGATGGAGGAGCATCGGCAGCGAATCAGCGCGGCCACCAACGCCGTCACGCTCGGCGAGCTGCAGGCGCTGGTGGCGGACCTGCAGTCAAGCGCCGCCCCCGGTGCAATCCGCTGTCCCGGCATCGGTGCCGAAGGTCAGCGGCTGGGGTGTCATGGCAGCCGCGCTCATGGTCGCGGTGCTGTTGGGCGTCGGCATCGGGTGGGGCCTCTACGGCCACACCAGCTCACCGCTGAGCTTCAGCTCCGATCGGGCGGATCCGGGCGCCAAGCCCGACGGCATCGCGCCGACAGTGCTGACGCCGCCCAAGCAGCTGCAGTCGCTGGGCGGATTGACCGGCCTGATGGACCAGACCCGCAAGAGGTTCGGCGACACCATGGGCTTTCGACTGGTCATCTATCCCGAGTACGCGGTGATGGACCGCCCCGACCCCAGCCAGGACCGCCGCGTGTTGAGCTACACCTATCGCGGCGGCTGGGGCAACCCGACCAGCTCACCGAAAACCAGTGACGCCGTCGCCGTCGACCTCAGTCGCTTCGACCCCAAAGTGGTGGTCGGCATCCTGCGGGGAGCGCCGGAAACCTTGGGAATCAAACAGGCCGACGTCAAGTCCACGTATCTGATCGTGGAGCCTTCCCGAGATCCGACCACGCCCGACGCATTGTCGCTTTCGGCGTACGTCTCCGCTGATTACGGCAGCGGGTACATCGCGTTCGCCGGCGACGGCACCGTCAAACAGGTCAACTACCCGTCCTGACCTTTCGCCCCCGCTTGAACGCAGTACGAACGGAAGCTGGTGTGGTGGCAAATATATCGGGACGATAGTATTACCCGAGGCTGCGCCTCGATATGAAAGCGTCGTCACAAGCAGAGCAAAGGAGGTGACTCGATGCTGGAGCTGGCCATCCTCGGTCTCCTGCTCGAGTCCCCGATGCATGGCTACGAGTTGCGCAAGCGGCTGACGGGTTTACTCGGCGCCTTCCGAGCGTTCTCGTACGGCTCCTTGTACCCGGCGTTGCGGCGGATGCAGGCCGATGGCTTGATCGCCGAGGACGCCGCCCCAGCCGGGACGCCAGTGCGGCGTGCCCGCCGGGTGTATCAGCTGACCGACGCCGGTCGGCAGCGCTTCGCGGAGCTGGTCGCCGACACCGGTCCGCACAACTACACCGACGACGGCTTCGGGGTTCACCTGGCGTTCTTCAACCGGACTCCGGCCGAGGCGCGGATGCGGATTCTGGAAGGCCGCCGTCGTCAAGTCGAGGAACGCCGCGAAGGTCTGCGTCAAGCCGTGGCGCGGGCCAGCAATTCGTTCGATCGCTATACCCGCCAGTTGCACCTACTTGGGCTGGAATCCAGTGAGCGCGAAGTCAAATGGCTCAACGAGCTCATCGCCGCTGAGCGGGTGGCGCAAGGTCACGCCGAGCAGACCTAGATCCAGCCCAGCAACACGTCAATCCCACAGGTACAGGTAAGGAGAACGCCTTATGAGTGAGCACCAGCCTTCACAGGCGCCAGAGGCGCAGCCGGAGATCAGAGTCGCCATTGTCGGCGTCGGGAACTGCGCATCCTCGCTGGTGCAAGGCGTTCAGTATTACCAGGATGCCGACGAGACGTCGTCGGTGCCGGGCCTGATGCACGTGCGGTTCGGGCCTTACCACGTCCGCGACGTCAAGTTCGTCGCCGCGTTCGACGTCGACGCCAAGAAGGTGGGTTTCGACCTGTCCGAGGCGATCTTCGCCTCCGAGAACAACACCATCAAGATCGCCGACGTGCCGCCCACCGACGTGGTGGTGCAGCGCGGCCCGACCCTCGACGGCATCGGCAAGTACTACGCCGAAACCATCGAACTGTCCGATGTCGAGCCGGTCGACGTGGTCAAGGTGCTGCGCGACGCAGAGGTCGACGTGCTGGTGTCCTACCTGCCCGTGGGTTCGGACGAGGCCGACAAGTTCTACGCCCAGTGCGCGATCGACGCCGGTGTGGCATTCGTCAACGCATTGCCGGTGTTCATCGCGTCGGATCCGGTGTGGGCCAAGAAGTTCACCGACGCCGGCGTCCCGATCGTCGGTGACGACATCAAGAGCCAGATCGGCGCCACCATCACCCACCGAGTGATGGCCAAGCTGTTCGAAGACCGCGGCGTGCAGCTGGACCGCACCATGCAGCTCAACGTCGGCGGCAACATGGACTTCCTCAACATGCTCGAACGCGAGCGGCTGGAGTCGAAAAAGATCTCCAAGACCCAGGCCGTCACCTCGAACCTGCAGCGCGAGTTCAAGACCAAAGACGTGCACATCGGGCCGTCCGACCACGTCGGCTGGCTCGACGACCGCAAGTGGGCCTACGTGCGGCTGGAAGGCCGCGCCTTCGGCGACGTGCCACTGAACCTCGAGTACAAGCTCGAGGTGTGGGACTCGCCGAACTCGGCTGGCGTCATCATCGACGCGATCCGGGCGGCCAAGATCGCGAAGGACCGCGGGATCGGCGGGCCGGTGGTGGCCGCGTCGGCGTACCTGATGAAGAGCCCGCCGCAACAAATGCCCGACGACGTCGCGCGCGCCCGGCTCGAGGACTTCATCGCCGATTAGGCGCCTTCATCGAGACTTCGGTGGCTGCGCGGTTTCGACCCGGCGGCACGCTATGGGCTCAGGCTGGGCGCGGTGTCCGCAGTTTCGGCGCGGCTCGTAAGGTCTGAGTCTGTGACCGAACTGTCCGACGACGAGCTGGCGGTGCTGCCTGAATTCGCGCTGCTGGCCGAGAATGCCGAGCAGGCCGGCGTGGACGGGCCGTTGCCGAGCGTGCAGCGCGTCGACGTCGGCGATATCAGTGCGCTGCGCTGGGATGACCGCCCGCCGCGAGTGGTGTTTCTGCACGGCGGCGGGCAGAACGCGCACACCTGGGACACCGTCATCATCGGCGTGGGCGAGCCGGCGCTGGCAGTGGACCTGCCCGGACACGGCCATTCGGCGTGGCGCGACGACGGCGACTACTCACCGCGGCGCAACGCCGCCAGCCTGGCGCCGGTGCTGCGCGAGCTCGCCCCGGACGCCGACCTGGTGGTGGGCATGTCGTTGGGTGGACTGACCGCGATAGCACTGGCCGCGGCGGCGCCCAACCTGGTACGCGAACTGGTGCTGGTCGACGTCACCCCGTCGTCGTTGCAGCGGCACGCCGAGCTGACCGACGACCAACGCGGCACGGTCGCGCTGATGCACGGCGACCGGGAATTCCCTACCTTCGCGGCCATGCTCGAGCAGGCGATCGCCGCAGCACCACATCGCGACGTGAAGTCGTTGCGCCGCGGGGTGTTCCACAACTCGCGCCGACTCGACGACGGCCGCTGGACATGGCGCTACCACGCGATGAGCACCTTTCCAGAGTTCGGCGGCCTCTGGGACGACGTGAGCGCCCTCTCCGCGCCCATTACGCTGGTGCGCGGCGGCGCATCGGGTTTCGTCAGCGACGAAGACGTAGCCGAATTGGGGCGTCGCGCAATGGATTTCCGAGGTGTACACGTTGTGGAGAACTCGGGGCACTCGGTGCAAAGCGACCAGCCGCTTGCCTTGGTCGAGATCCTGCGGGGAGTGCTCGCGAAGTAGGTGCCTACCGTGGTCGTATGACCTCTCCCGCTGGCAACCCGCTTCGTCCCGTCCGCATCGGCGTGCAACTGCAGCCGCAGCACGCCTCGCAATACCGCATCATCCGCGATGCGGTCCGCCGCTGTGAGGACATCGGCGTCGACGTTGCGTTCAACTGGGACCACTTCTTCCCGCTCTACGGCGATCCCGACGGCGCCCACTTCGAATCCTGGACGATGCTGGGCGCCTGGGCCGAGCAGACGTCGCGCATCGAAATCGGCGCACTGGTGACCTGCAACTCCTACCGCAACCCCGAGCTGCTCGCCGACATGGCCCGCACCGTCGACCACATCAGCGACGGGCGTTTGATACTCGGCATCGGGTCGGGCTGGAAAAAGAAAGACTACGACGAATACGGCTACGAATTCGGCACCGCGGCCAGTCGGCTCGACGACCTCGGCGCTGCGCTGCCCCGCATCAAATCCCGTTTGGCCAAACTGAATCCGCCGCCCACGCGCGACCTCCCGATCCTGATCGGCGGCCAAGGTGAGAAAAAGACGTTGCGCCTGGTCGCCGAATACGCCGACATGTGGCACAGCTTCGCCACCCGCGACACCTACCCGGCCAAGGCGGCCGTGCTGGCCGACCACTGTGCCGCCGTCGGCCGCGACCCCGACGACATCGAACGCTCCGCGGCCGTCGGCGGCGAGACCGGAGCCCGTGGCAGTGACGCACTGATCGCCGAAGCCGAGGCCCTCACCAGCCTGGGCGTGACACTGCTGACCGTCGGCTCCTCTGGTCCCGACTACGACTTGACCGCAGCGGAGACGCTGTGCCGGTGGCGCGACAGCCGGTAGCTCCATGGGGCGAAAGGGACCGTAACGCTGTGGCCCATGAGAAGCTACAGCGCGTATCTACTGGGCAAGCCGGGAGACGCCGATGCCGAAGAAGTACGGGGTCAAAGAAAAAGACCTGGTCGTCGCCCACATCCTCAACCTGGTGCTGACCGGCAAACTGCGCACCGGTGACCGCGTCGACCGCAACGAGATCGCCAAGGACCTCGGAGTTAGCCGTGTCCCCATCCAGGAGGCGCTCGTGCAGCTCGAACACGACGGCATCCTGTCCACCCGCTATCACCGCGGCGCATTCATCGAGCGGTTCGACGAAGACACCGTGGCCGAACACCATGAGCTATACGGGATGCTCAATGGGATCGCCTCGGCGCGCGCCGCGACCAACCCGACGCCGCGAGTTCTCGGTCAACTCGACGCCCTGCTGCGAGCGCTGCGGGCCTCCAAAGAATCGCGCGCTTTCCTCGACGCCGCAGCACAGTACCGCCGCACGGTCAACGACGAATACGCCGGGCCGCGGCTGCATGCCGCGATCCGCGCCACCCAAACCTTGATCCCCCGGGTGTTCTGGGCGACCTACCAGAACGGCCGTGACGAGCTGCTGCCTTTTTACGAAGACGAGACCGCAGCCATCCACCGGCGCGACCCGGACGCGGCTCGGGCCGCATGCGTCGGCCGCGCCGACGTGATGGGGCGCGTCATGCTGGCCGAGCTGGTTCGGCGCAGGGTGTTTGCCCCGTCCAACGGTGCGGGCACGGGTTCTACTCACCCAATTGCCTTGTGAGCACGCGCCGGTCGTGGCCGAAGGGCAGGCCGGTCGATACGTTGCGGATATGAGCGTGGATCCCAGCCGGCGCTGGCGATGTGGCGACCGAGTGCTGGCAGTGTGCATCGTGATGCTGTTGGTGGCCAGCCTCGGATCGGTCACGCCGGCAGCAGCCGACACCAACCAGTGCGCCCCGCCCGGCACCGAAAACGCAATCGCGCTGCCGCGCAAGCTGGCCACGGCCAACCGTCCTCGTGAAGACAAGTACACGACCGCCACCGTGGAGCCGCTGTCGTCGGTGGACATTGGAGCCCTGGGCCTCATCACTCCAGGCACCTTGATGGTCGGCACGCTGTCGCAAGCCCCGCCGACGAGCTGCATCAACGGCGCCGGCCAGTACAGCGGTTTCGACAACGAGCTGCTGCGCGCCATCGCGGCGAAGCTGGGGTTGAAGGTGAACTTTGCCGGTACCGACTTCTCCGGGTTGCTCGCCCAAGTTGCGTCGCGGCGATTCGATGTCGGCTCGGCGTCGATCACCGCCACCGATGCGCGCCGGCGCACCGTCGGATTCACCAATGGCTATGACTTCGGCTACTTTTCGCTGATTGTTCCGCACGGCTCGCCAATCGCCGGGTTCGACGACCTGAGCCGCAATCAACGCATCGGCGTTGTTCAAGGCACGGTCGAGGACGCCTACGTCGTCGAGACCCTGCATCTGCAGCCGGTGAAGTTCCCCGACTTCAACACCGTGTACGCCAGCCTGAAGAACCGCCAGATCGACGCATGGGTCGCACCTGCTCTCGAGGCGCTCAACGCAGTGCGTCCCGGCGACCCGGCGGTGGCGGTCGCGCACACGTTCAGCCTTGGCAACTATGTGGCCTATGCGGTCGCCAAGGACAACCGGCCCCTCATCGCGGCGCTGAATTCGGGGTTGGACGCCGTCATCGCCGACGGCACCTGGTCGCAGCTGTATTCGGACTGGGTGCCCCGGCCGCTGCCGCCGGGCTGGAAACCGGGCTCCAAGACCGCGCCCGAACCCCACCTGCCGCCGTTCGCCACAATTGCCGCCCGCCACCATCGGGCTGTCGAGGAGCCCATCGCCGCCAAATCCACGCTTGCCCAGTTGCGCGACTCGTTCTTCGACTGGGACCTGTACAAACAGTCCATCCCGGTCCTGCTGAAGACGGGGCTGCCCAACACCCTGATCCTGACGGTGAGCGCCAGCCTGATCGGGTTGGTGGTCGGAATGATGTTGGCGGTAGCCGGGATTTCCCGCGTGCGCTGGCTGCGCTGGCCGGCGCGGGTCTACACCGACATCTTCCGCGGCCTTCCCGAGGTGGTGATCATCCTGCTGATCGGGTTGGGCGTCGGGCCGCTGGTGGGCGGGCTGACCAACAACAACCCGTATCCGCTGGGAATCGCTGCGCTCGGGCTGACCGCCGCGGCGTATGTCGGTGAGATTTTCCGCTCCGGCATCCAAAGCGTGGACGCCGGTCAGCTGGAGGCGTCGCGGGCGCTGGGGTTCAGCTACCCGGCGGCGATGCGTTTGGTGGTGATCCCGCAAGGAATCCGGCGGGTGCTGCCAGCGTTGGTCAACCAGTTCATCGCGTTGCTGAAAGCGTCCGCGCTGGTGTACTTCCTGGGGCTGATCGCCGGGCAACGTGAGCTGTTCCAGGTCGGCCGCGATCTCAACGCCCAGACCGGCAGCCTGTCCCCACTGGTGGCCGCGGGCATCTTCTATCTGGCGCTGACCATCCCGCTGACACACTTGGTGAACTTCATCGACGCCCGGCTTCGCCACGGCCGGGTTGTCGCTGAACCCCAAGACCCGCTGGACCCGAGCTCGATATCCGCCCAGGAGATGACGTGACGGAGCAGATCGAGCGTCGCGAGCCAGTCTCTTTGGCCGGCAAGGACATTCACCTCTCGTTCGGTCCGAACACCGTGTTGCGTGGTGTGGACATCGACGTGCCGGCGGGCACTACGGCGGCGGTGATCGGGCCGTCAGGCTCGGGCAAGTCGACGTTGCTGCGCACACTGAACCGGTTATACGAGCCTGACCGCGGCGACATCCTGCTCGACGGGCGGTCGGTGTTGCGTGACAACCCGGATCGCCTACGGCAGCGCATCGGCATGGTGTTCCAGCACTTCAATTTGTTCCCTCATCGCAGTGTGCTGGACAACGTCATGTTGGGGCCGCGCAAGCTCCGGCGACTGTCGGCCGACACCGCCCGCGAGTTGGCACTGGCACAGCTGGACCGGGTCGGACTGAGACACAAGGCGGATGCGCGGCCGGGCACGCTGTCGGGCGGACAGCAGCAACGGGTCGCGATCGCGCGTGCGCTGGCGATGGCGCCGCAGGTGATGTTCTTCGACGAGGCGACCTCGGCGCTGGACCCTGAGATGGTCAAGGATGTGTTGGCGCTGATCGCCGATCTGGGCGGCGAGGGTATGACGATGGTTGTCGTCACCCACGAAATGGGCTTCGCCCGCTCGGCTTCGGACACCGTCGTTTTCATGGATCAGGGCAGAGTTGTGGAATCCGGGGCGCCGGCGAAGATATTCGACGCCGCCGAAACCGATCGGTTGCAGCGATTCTTGTCCCAAGTACTTTGACGGTAAAAGCGATTTTTCGGTCTGCGAATGTCCCGTCAGGTTAGACTGGCGAATTATGGCAGAACGTGAAGCCAGCGCGCCGGAACTAACGGAGCTGGCCGAGGGTCTACACCGCGCGCTGTCCAAACTCTTTTCAATCCTGCGCCGCGGCGATCCCAATATGTCCACGACTGGGGATTTGACGCTCGCGCAATTGTCGATCCTGGTGACATTGCTTGATCGGGGCCCAATCCGGATGACCGACCTAGCCGCGCATGAACGGGTGCGCACCCCGACCACGACCGTGGCGATTCGCCGGCTGGAGAAGCTGGGGCTGGTCAAACGCTCGCGCGATCCGTCCGACCTCCGCGCCGTGCTGGTTGACATCACCCCACGCGGGTTGGCCGTGCACCGTGAGTCGCTGGCCAATCGACATGCCGCTTTGGCCGCGATGCTCAGCCAGCTCAGCGAGTCGGACCTGGACACGCTGACCAAAGCGCTGGCCCCGCTGGAGCGACTGGCCAGCAGTGAGGCCGCCAGCACCGCGAGTGCCTCCGCTGCAGGCGAATAGTCCTAACCCGCATTCTCTCAGCATCATTCGTTTCAATGTAATTGCGTAGTTCTGCCGTGGGCTGTAGTTCCCTTGCCGCATCGGCGCTTTCAGCAGCGCGGCGTTTGGGCGGCCGGGGTGTAGCGGCCGCATCGGCTCGGCTTAAGCTGGCTGGCATGGCCACTG
>NZ_DASRBZ010000288.1:0-11114 GCF_035653355.1 Mycobacterium sp.
GTGTGGAATGCGTGTGCGCGCTACCAGCCGACCGTCTTCATCAGCGGCGACCGCTTTGACGGCGGTGCTGCCGATGTCGATGCCGATCGTGACGTCTTTGCGTGACACGGGCGTCACCGTACGCCAGCATTGGCAATCGTGACTCGGGCTTTGGTGACAGCGCCGTTGCGCGGCGACGGGTTCGAAAAGTTGCGGCGGCTGGCCGACGTGGTGTACGACCCGTGGATCGACCAGAAGCCGCTGCGCATCTACACCGCCGAGCAGCTGGCCGAGCGGATCTCCTCGGTGGGTGCCGATGTTGTTGTGGTGGAAAGCGATTCGGTCGGTGGGCCGGTGTTCGACGTGGGACTGCGGGCCATTGCCTCCACCCGCGGCGACCCCAACAATGTCGACGTCGCCGGCGCCACCGCGGCCGGTATCCCGGTGCTGTTCACTCCTGCCCGCAACGCCGACGCGGTCGCTGAGATGACGCTGGCGCTGCTGTTCGCGGCGACCCGGCACGTGCTGGCCGCCGATGCCGACGTGCGGGCCGGACAAGTGTTCCGCGACGGCACGATTCCCTATCAACGGTTCCGGGCCTGGGAAATCGCCGGTTTGACCGCCGGTTTGGTTGGCCTGGGTGCGGTTGGGCGTGCGGTGAAGTGGCGGCTGACGGGGCTGGGAGCGCGGGTCATCGCCTGCGACCCGTACAACGACGAAGCGCAGCACAGCCTCGACGAGCTGCTCGCCGAGGCGGACATCGTGTCGTTGCACGCGCCGGTGACCGACGACACGGTTGGGATGATCGGCGCCAAGCAGTTCGCGGCCATGCGTGACGGCGTGGTGTTCCTCAACACCGCGCGGGCCCAGCTGCATGACACCGATGCGCTCGTCGACGCGCTGCGCAGCGGCAAGGTGGCCGCAGCCGGGCTGGATCACTTTGTCGGGGAATGGCTACCTGTGGATCATCCGCTGACGGGCATGCCGAACGTGGTGCTCACCCCGCATATCGGCGGGGCGACGTGGAACACTGAGGCGCGACAGGCGCAGATGGTGGCCGACGACCTGGAAGCGCTGCTGTCGGGCCGTAAGCCCGTGCATATCGTCAACCCGGAGGTGCTGGCCTCATGAGATTCGTCGACAAGGCTGAGGGCGCGGTGCTGGCAGCCGCCAAGGACATGCTGCGGCGCGGACTGGTCGAGGGAACCGCGGGCAACATCTCGGCCCGCCGCGAGGACGGCAACCTGGTCATCACCCCCTCGTCGGTCGACTACTCGGAGATGACGCTCGAGGATCTGGTGCTGGTCGACCCCGACGGCGGTGTACTGCAAGCTGCCGACGGACGCTCCCCGTCGACGGAGATGAAGCTGCACTTGGCCTGCTACAAGGCTTTCGACGACATCGGCAGCGTGATCCACAGCCATCCGGTGTGGGCGACAATGTTTGCCATTGCCCACCAATCGATTCCCGCGTGCATCGACGAGTTCGCCATCTACTGCGGCGGGGACATCCGCTGCACGGAGTATGCGGCCTCGGGCACCCCGGAGGTGGGCCAGAACGCCGTCAAGGCACTGGAAGGCCGCGCGGCCGCGTTGATCGCCAACCATGGTCTGGTGGCGGTCGGCCCGCGCCCCGATCGCGTGCTGCACGTCACCGCCTTGGTGGAGCGAACAGCGCAAATCGTCTGGGGCGCAAGGGCTCTCGGCGGGCCGGTGCCTATCCCTGAGGATGTCAACGCCGGATTTGCCGGGATCTACGGCTATTTGCGGGCCAACCCGATGTAATCAGGCCTCATCGACCGCGCCAATTGCGCGGCGAAGTGCCGTGGGTGCGGCGGAACAGCCTGGTGAAATAGCCGGGATCTGAGATGCCGACTCGTTGAGCTACCTCGCTGACGGGTAGATCGGTATCCGTGAGGAGTTTGCGGGCCTCGGCCATGCGGCGCTCGATGATCCACTCTTGCACGGTTCGCCCGGTGCGTCGGCGCACCACCGTCGTCAAGTGCCCGGGTGTCATGCCGATCTCGTGCGCCACATCCCGCAGCGACAGCGGCTCGGCGTGGCGGCCGTCGATCACGGCGAACACGTCGGCCAGCAACGGTTCGCCGCTCCGTCGTAGATCGCCAACCACATCGGCGGCCAAGCGCGCCAGGTCAATGAGGAGCAACGTGAGATGCGCCAGCGCCGCCTGTCGGTAGCCCTCTTGCCGCAGGGCAAGTTCCGCTTCGATCGACCCGATCATCGTGTCCCATGCCGGTCGCCGCTCCGCGGGTAGCTCCAGACAGAGCAGTCCGTCGGACTGTCCGTGCAGGAACGGGAACAGCAGCGGATGCGACCGCCACGCCGGCCACGGCGATCGCCCATCGCCGCCCAACGCCGCGGGATCGAAGGACACCGCCACCCCACCGTCCGTCGGGCCCATCTGTGCGGGGTCGATCACTTCCCCTGGCGCCACGACATACACAAGGCCCGCCGGGCGCGCATACCACAACGCCGGGAAGTCGTGAATGTGGCGACCACGTTCACGCACGCCGTCGCGGCTCTCTCGGAACACCGACACCGGAGGTGTGTCCAGATCACTCCGGTATTCGTACACGGGTACGCCGCCGCGATGGCGCACCAATCGGGCTGCTTGCGTCATGCTGCCAAAGATAGTCCCAGTTTCACTAATGATCGCCCAATCACTCTGAGCGCTAGTAGTTCACCATAATCTTATGACCGAACATCGTCTGCATTCCGCAATCAGAGCGATCGGCCGCCAGCACGACTACCTGCCCGCCGCCGGCCACGACCTGCTGTTGCCAAGCTACGACCTCATCGCTCGTCTGTTCGGCATGAACAGGGTTTACGACGTACTCATTGCCCAGGCCGAACTCGCCGACGCCCATCGTGTCCTGGAAATCGGCTGCGGCACCGGAAATGTCAGTATCCGGGCGAAACGTGGTCATCCTGCGATCGAACTCGTCGGCTGCGACCCCGACCCGCTGGCCCTCGCCCGGGCCCAGCGGAAAGCGCGCGGCCTCAGCGGAATTAGCCTCGACCGTGCCTATGCCCAAAAGCTGCCCTACGCGGACGGTGAATTCGACCGGGTGCTGTCGTCGATGATGCTGCACAACCTTGACGACGACGTGAAAGCCGATGCGGCAGCCGAGGTATTCCGTGTGCTGCGCCCCGGTGGCAGACTGCATCTGGTTGATGTCGGCGGCGATATGACCGCCCGCGACGGCCTTGCGGCACGCAGGATGTTGCGCAGCCGCCACGTCACCGGCAACCTCGGCGACTCGATTCCTCGGCTGCTGCGCGTAGCCGGGTTCGACTGCACCGCGGTGGCCACCCATCGGCAGCGCTTCGTCGGACGTCTCACCTACTACCGAGCGACCCGGCCCGCCTAGCGCTGGTCGAAAGCGACTTTCACCGCGCCGCTTTCGCCCTGGTTGGCGATCGCAAGGAAGGCCTCGCGCCACTGCTCCAGGCGGAAGGTGTGAGTAAGCATGGGCCGCAGGTCAATACGGCCGCCGGCGACCAGGTCAAGGTAGTGCGCGATCGCATGCTTGCGTTCGCCGTCGATCTCCTCGACGCCGAATGCGTTGGAGCCAACCCAGCTGATCTCCTTGAAATACAAGGGGCTCCACTCCCAGCGTCCGGGTGCGTGCACGCCCGCTTTCACCAAAGTGCCGCGCGCCTTGAGGACCCGCACGCCGACTTCGAACGTTTCCGGTTTGCCGACAGTGTCGTAGACGACGTCGATGGCTCCGGGAAACGCCATCGGTAGTCCTTGCAGCGGCTGATGCAGCCGGCCACCGCCCCAGGCGACCAGCTCCTCGATCAGCGCCAGCCGTGGTTCGTGGGCAAGCACCTTGGCGGCCCCGAATCGGCGGGCCAGCTCGGCCTGGGCGTCGAAGCGCGCCACCACCGCCACCGCCACATCTGGGTAGAGCGCCCGCAACAGCGCAACAGCGCACAACCCCAATGAACCGGCGCCGTACACCAGCACCCGGCCCGACCGTGGCGGCGGGTGGCGGATAATCGCGTGCAGTGACACCGAACATGGGTCGGCGAACACGGCGAGCTCGTCGGGCACCGAATCGGGAACCGGAAACAGCATGCTGTCGTGAGCGGGCATCAGCTCGGCGTAGCCGCCGGTGACGTCGGCCGATACCCCGGTATGGATGCCGGGTCTGATGTCGCCGTCGCAGAAACTCCAGCACAGGCTGTAGTCGCCGGCTTCACATGCCGGGCAGGGTGGTTCGATGCCGCGTGGCCCGCAGGACAGCCACGGGTTGAGCACCACGCGTTGACCGACATCCAGTCCGCGGGCATTGGGCCCGACCGTCACCACGTCGGCTACCACCTCATGACCCATGACTTGCGGGAACGAACAGAAGGCGGCCAACGCGTTGTCGGTATCGCCCGCGCCGAAGTCGAGCAAGATCTGCTTGGAATCCGACCCGCAGATCCCGGTCAACCGCGGTCTGGTGATCACCCAGTCATCGTGCAGCAACCGAGGATCCGGAATATCTTGCAGCGAAGCCGGACTGCACGCCAGGTTCTTCGCGAGCTGGTTCGCCTCGTCGGGCACCTGGAACGGCTCCGGCGCCACCCCGAAAACCAGCGCCCTCATCGGCGTGCCATCGTGGCCGCACCGCTGATGTAGGCGTCGATGTCGGCGTTTTTGGCGTCGACCACCGCCTTCATGTCGGGCAGGTAATGCTCGAAGCGGTCGCTGCCCAGCGCAGCGATGATGCCTTCCGCGACGTCGTCGGCCGGAACCTTCGGGCCCTGATAAAGGGGTTCCTCGTTGTCGGGCTGGTCCCAGATCTCGGTGTCGACGGGACCCGGCTCGATCAGCTTGACCGACACGCCGGTGCCGTGCAGGTCCACCGCCATCGACTCGCTCCAGCCGCACAGCGCGAATTTACTTGCGCAATAAGCGGCTTCGTGAACAATCCCGAGCCGGCCGCCTACGCTGGCCACGTTGACGATCGTGCCGGCGCCGCGCTCCAGCATCCGGGGCAGTACGGCCAGGGTGAGCCGCATCGGAGCGAAGAAGTTGATCCGCATGACGGTCTCCACCTCGGCCGGGTCCAACGCGGTGATCGCCCGCCGTTTGGGGATGGCGGCGTTGTTGACCAGCACGTCGATGCCGCCCAGGGCGTCCCACACCTCCGCTGCCAGTCGGCCGACCGCCGCGGTCTCGACCAGATCGGCCGCCCACATCGTCGACGCCGCCGACGTCGTGCGGCAGTCGGCCAGGACCTCGGCGAGGCGCTCGGAGCGGCGGGCGATCAGCCCCACCACGGCGCCCTGGGCGGCCAGCCGCCGCGCCAGGGCGGCGCCCACGCCAGACGATGCCCCGGTGATCAGCACCCGTTTGCCCGCCACCACGTAGCCCATGGCCAAAGCCTGGCGCTAGTGGCCTAGCCGTGGCAAGCCTCTGCCGCAGAGTCTTGTTATATTGGCTAAGTAACGAGTGGAGGGTTAGAGATGGCACGCACAGACAACGACACCTGGGATTTGGCCTCCAGCGTCGGGGCGACGGCAACGATGGTCGCGGCAGCCCGCGCGATGGCGACCAAGGCCGAGCATCCACTGATCGACGACCCGTTCGCCGAGCCGCTGGTGCGCGCTGTGGGTGTCGACCTGTTCGCCCGCCTGGCCAGCGGCGAGCTGAAGCCCGAAGATCTCGAGGACGGCGCGGGCGCCGGCACGAACCGGATGGCCGACAATATGGCGGTCCGCACCAAGTTCTTCGACGAGTTCTTCCTCGCCGCCACCAACGCGGGCATCACCCAAGCGGTGATCCTGGCCGCCGGACTGGACTCCCGCGCCTACCGATTGCCCTGGCCGGCCGGCACTACCGTGTACGAAATCGACCAGCCCGAAGTCATCGAATTCAAATCGCGCACGCTTGCCGAGCTCGGCGCAACGCCCACCGCCTACCGGCGCACCGTCGCCATTGATCTGCGCGATGACTGGCCAGCGGCGCTGCGCGCGGCGGGTTTCGACCCGGACAAGCCGACGGCGTGGAGCGCCGAGGGGCTGCTCGGCTATCTGCCGCCGGAAGCTCAGGACCGTCTGCTCGACACGATCACCGAGCTCAGTGCGCCAGGCAGCCGAATCGCCACCGAAAGCGCGCCGAACCGGGATCCGGCCACCGAGGAACGCATCAAGGAACGGATGCGAACTATCTCCGAGCGCTGGCGCAAACACGGCCTGGATCTCGACATGACCGAGCTGGTCTACTTCGGCGACCGCAACGAGGCCGCGGCGTACCTGGCCGACCATGGGTGGCAGATGACCGGCAGCAGCATCCGGGAACTCTTCGAGGCCAACGGGCTTCCGCCCATCGACGAGGACGACATACCGTTCGCCGACCGGCTCTACTTCAGCGGCACGCTCGGATAGGGTTCACCAGTGGCACGAACGCATGACGACACCTGGGATCTGGCGTCCAGCGTCGGCGCGACCGCGACCATGATCGCGGCGGGTCGCGCGATGGCGACAAACCACGGCCTGATCGACGATCCGTTCGCCGAGCAACTCGTCGGTGCAGTGGGTCTGGACTTCTTCGTCAAGATGATCGACGGCGAAATTGATTTTTCGGCGATCGACAACGCGTCGCCGGCACGAATGCAGGCGATCATCGACGGGATCGCCGTCCGCACAAGGTTTTTTGACGACTATTTGGGCCACGCCATGGACGCCGGGGTGCGCCAAGCGGTGATCCTGGCTTCGGGGCTGGATGCGCGCGCCTATCGGTTACCCTGGCCCACCGGGACGGTGGTCTACGAGATCGACCAGCCGCAAGTGATCGACTTCAAGACGGCCACACTGGCCGGTATCGGCGCCCACCCATCCGCAACCCGGCGCACGGTCGGTGTCGACCTGCGTTGGGATTGGCCGGGCGCATTGCGGGCTGCGGGGCTCGATACCACCGCGCCGACCGCGTGGCTGGCCGAAGGCTTGCTGATCTACTTGCCGCCGGACGCCCAGGACCGGTTGTTCGACGACATTACCGCGCTCAGCATGCCGGGCAGCACGATCGCCACCGAATATGTGCCTGGCATCAAGGATTTCGATGCCGACCGGGCTCGCGAGCTCTCCCGTCCGCTTCGGGAGCAGGGTGTCGACATCGACATGCCGTCGCTGGTTTACGCCGGCGAACGCAACCATGTCGTCGACTATCTGGCCGCCAAGGGCTGGGACGTGAGCGCTGCGTCGCGCACTGAACTGTTCGTGCGCAACGGGTTCGACGTTCCTGCACCCGAGGACGACGATCCGCTCGGTGAAATCTTTTATGTCAGCGGCACGTTCGGGAGCTAGAAGTCCGTCTCCCCCGGCCACAGCATGCTCACACCAGTCAGCGCTCGCTCACTTTGCTCGATGATCGTGGCCACCGACCGGCCCAGCAGTGCGGCCACCGCATCCGGCAGCGAAGCTGCGGCAGGCTGCGATGACGGGCGGGGCCGCACGAAATCCCACAGCGACGAGCTCGGGTAGCTGAGGAGGCGCACGTCGGCGTCTTCGTCAAGGCCAGCCAGGATCTTGGCGCGACGCAACGCTGTACGTAGCCCGCCGAGTTCGTCGACCAAGCCCCGCTCGTGGGCATCTTCCCCGGTCCAGATCCGGCCCCGGGCGACCCCATCCACTGCGGCGGTGCTCATCTTGCGGCCCTGGGCAACCCGCTGCACGAAGTCGGTGTAGCACAGGTCGGCTTCGGCCTCGACCAGGGCCTGCTGGTCTGGAGTGAACGGCGCGTTGATCGACCAGGCGTCGGCATTGGCGTTGGTACGCACGGCATCGAATCCGACGCCGAGTTTGGTCTTCAGGTCACGGGCGATGAGTTTTCCGGTCACCACGCCGATCGAACCGGTGATGGTGCCGGGGTTGGCCACGATCGTGTCGGCGGCCACCGCGACGAGGTAACCGCCGGATGCGGCAATTGAGCCCATCGACGCCACCACCGGCTTGCCGCGCTCGCGGGCTTTGTTGACCGCGCGCCAGATGGTTTCCGATGCGTTGACCGTGCCGCCCCGGCTGTCGACCCGCAGCACGATTGCGGACACCGAATCGTCGGCGGCCGCCTCCCGCAGCGCGGCTGTGATGGTGTCGGCGCCGGCAGCGGAGGTTCCGAAGGGCAGTACCCGGTGGCCGCCACGTCCACTGACAATCGGGCCGGAAACCGTGACGACGGCGACCGCGGGCTTGGGCTTGCGGCCCGGAACCGGCGGCACCGGCGGTGCCAGCCGTGGCCCGCCCATCCGAGCGTAGCGCGACAGATACAGCCGAGGCGGCGCATTCTCCGCCGCGTCGGCGTCACCGGTTTCTGGTGATACCCCTTCGGCACCAACAAGTTCGGCGATCCGTGCATAGGCTTCGTCGCGGAAACCGATCCTGTCCACCAGGCCCGAGGTCACCGCGTCGTCACGCAACAGCGGCGCCCGGTCGGCTAAAGCGTCGACGGCTTCGGGGTCGATTTTGCGCGACTCGGCGACCGCCTGCCGCACCTGGCTGTACAGGCTTTCGATCAACCGGGTTTCCGCTTCGCGATCGGCATCGGTGTAGCGGTCCTGTGTGAAACGGTTTGCGGCAGACTTGTATTCGCCCCTGGCCACGAACTGCGGCTCGATGCCGGCCTTGTCGAGCGCTTGCCGCAGGAACAGGGCGTTGGTGGCGAAGCCGACCAGCCCGACCGTTCCCGCCGGTTGCATCCACACTTCGCTGAACGCCGATGCCAGGTAGTAGGACAACGTTCCCGGATAGGTCTCGGCCCACGCCAGCGACGGCTTGACCGCGCTGAATGCTGCGATGGCCTCCCGCAATTCCTGAACCGGCCCGGGCGCGGCTTCTGCGAGCTGCACGCGGGCAACCAGTCCGGCCACCCGCCTGTCGTCGGCGGCGCGGTGGATGGCGGCGACGGCTTCGCGGAGAATCAGCGGTCGACCACCGCTGCTGATCATCGCCAGCGGGTCAAAGCCGCCGGTTTCCGGTGGCACGGATTGCAGGTCCAATTCGAGCACGCAGCCATTCGGGACCCCGTGGTGCCGGGCGGTATCGACGCGGCGGGCCAAGGCCCGTACGTCGTCGACACCGGGGACGCCAGGCAGAAAGGTGAACATGGACCGAGCCTACCGACGTCGGGTTCCCGGCTACCGCTGACGGCCCCGGCCGTACGGTGGTGGGGTGAGGTTTTCGATCTCGATTCCCCAACTGGATGCCACCGGTTTCGACGGCGCAGGGCTGCGGTCCTATCTCAGCCGGGCCGAAGAGCTGGGGTTCGAAGGCGGCTGGGTGCTCGAGCAGATTGTCGGCGAGGCACCGCTGCTGGCGCCGCTTGAGCTGCTGGCGTATTCGGCGGCCTGCACCGAACGACTCCGCTTGGGCGTCGCCGTTTTGGTCTCGTCACTGCATGATCCGCTACAGCTGGCCGCCGCGGTGACTGCCGTCGACCGGCTCAGCCATGGGCGACTCGATGTCGGAGTCGCTCCCGGCGGCGGATTTCGTCAGTTCTCTGCCTTCGGCGTCGAGAAGGCGACATTTGTGCGGCATTTCACCGAAGGCCTGCAGCTGATGAAGGCGGCTTGGTCCGACGAACCGCGAGTGACGTTTCACGGCCGGTTCCGTCAGGTCGACAACCTGCCCATCCAGCCTAAGCCGGTGCAGCGCCCGCATCCGCCGATCTGGTTCGGCGGTCAAGCACCCAAGGCACTGGCCCGGGCGGTGCGCCACGGGGACGCCTTCCTCGGCGCCGGTTCGTCGACCACCGCGAAGTTCGCCGAAGCGGTGAAAACAGTGCGCCGCGAGCTCGCCGAGCAGGGCAAGGATCCGGGGCAGTTTGCGATCGGCAAGCGGGTCTACCTCATGGTCGACGAAGACGCGGGCCGGGCTCGGGAACGTGTGCTGGCCGGGCTGCGCCGTATCTACGGCACGATGCCGGGTGTGGAGGACGTGCCGGTCTCCGGCACGCCCGACGACGTCGCGGCTGGATTGCGTGAGGTTATCGATGCAGGCGCGCAGATGATCCTGCTCAACCCGGTCGGCGACAATCTTACCCAAGACCGCGAGCAGATGGAACGCCTTGCAGCAGAAGTGATTCCGCAGCTGCATTGATTGTCGGGACGGGACCCACATCCGCCACAGGAGTCGCGTCTGACAGACGACATGCGCAAGCCGTGCCTCACGTCTTTGTTCACCGCCGCCCATTCATCTGCTCTCGCCAGCCGCTCGCGGTATAACCACTCAATGGTTCTCAAAGTGACCGTGTCGCCAGATTTGGTTGGCGGAGACGTCGACGAGGGTTACGGCAAGGTCGCCGACGCGTTTCGCGCCAACTTTGCCCGCGGCCGCGAGGTCGGGGCCGCGGTCGCGGTTTATCGGGACGGCGTGAAAGTCGTCGACATGTGGGGTGGCTACCGCAACGGCATCACCAAGGCGCCGTGGCGGCAGGACACCTTGGTCAACATGTACTCGACGACGAAAGGTGTTGCGTCCCTGGCCATCGCCGTCGCCGCCTCTCGCGGGCTCATCTCCTACGACGCCAAGGTCGCTGATTACTGGCCGGAATTCGCGCAAGCCGGCAAGGCTGAGGTGACGGTGGGACAGTTGCTATCTCACCAAGCCGGACTACCCGCGCTGGATGCCCCGTTGCGACTGGCCGACCTGAGCGACCCGCACCGACTGTCTGCGGTGTTGGCCGCACAGACCCCGGCCTGGCCGCCCGGCACCCGGCATGGCTATCACACCCTCACCTTGGGCTGGTATGAGTCCGAACTCCTCCGGCACGCCGATCCGGCAGGCCGGACACTCGGCCGGTTTTTTGCAGACGAGGTCGCTGCTCCTCTGGGCCTGGAACTGTACATCGGATTGCCGGCCGCGGTAGACCGAAATCGCGTCGCCTACTTGCATGGCTGGAAACGCCGGGAGGCGTTGTTGCACCTCAACACGATGCCACCGAAATTCGCGGTGGCCCTCTTGAATCCGTTCGGCTTGGCCGCGAGAACCGTCAAGCTTCCTAATGACGTCGACGTCATGCGCGATTTCAACCGCGACGAGGTGCGCACCGTCGAGATGCCTGCGGCCAATGGGATTGGCACCGCCCGTTCGGTCGCCAAAGCATACGGTTGCACGGGAACCGGT
>NZ_DASRBZ010000289.1:0-19458 GCF_035653355.1 Mycobacterium sp.
GGTATAACCGGGCGCCGTCGATTGGTTGGGCGTTGGACGGTATCCCGGCTGCTGCGGCGGTGGCGAATACCTCGGGTGATTCGTCATGTCGCTGGGTCGCTCTTTCTTTAAGGTGGCGTCGCACTTAACAGTAGCCGCAACTACCTTGCCTGCGTGGACTGAGAATCGACTGAGACAACGTTCACGGAACTCGGAGAGTTTTCCGAGTTCGCGGTGTGGGCGGCATCGACCGGAGGTGTGGGATACGTCGCACCGGGTATCGGACGTCCCGGAAGCAGCACGTACATCGAGGTGCCCGGCGGCTGACCGCCCGGGATGGTGTCTTCCACACGTAGTGCGCCGCCGTGTTTAAGCACCACTTGCTTGACAATTGCCAGGCCTAGGCCGGAACCGGGCATCGCCCGTGCCGATGCGGAGCGGAAGAACCGCTCGAACACCAGGTTGCGCTCATGCGGTGGGATGCCCGGGCCGTTGTCAGACACCACCAGCTCGGCGTAGGCAGCATCGAGCTGTCGCATCCGCACGCCGACCCGCCCACCGGACGGGCTCCACTTGGCCGCATTGTCCAGAAGATTCAGCACGGCGCGCGACAAACCACCGGAATCGCCGTATACCTGCCACGGAATTACCTCGACGTCGAATTGAATGTCGTTGCGACGCCGACGGACTCGCTCAAGGCAGCGGTCGACCACCTCGGACATGTCGACCGGTTCGTGCACCACCTCGCCCGCATCGTATCGGGTGAGGTCTACCAAATCGCCTACCAGCGTGGACAATTCCTCTATCTGGGCCAGCACGTCGGCACGCAGATCGACCATCTCCTGCTCCGGCAGTGGCGGTGCTCCGGGCTCCATCGAGGCCATCAACAGCTCGACATTGGTGCGCAGTGACGTCAGCGGGGTACGCAGTTCATGACCGGCGTCGGTGACCAGACGCGCCTGGCGTTCTCGGGACTCGGCCAGCGCCCGCAGCATCAAGTTGAATGCTTCTGTGAGCCTGGCTAATTCGTCGCTGCCGAACACCGGGATTGGCCGTAGGTCGTCGGTGCGCGCCACCCGCTCGGCCGCTTCGGTCAGCCGGGCCACCGGACGCAGGCCGGCGCGGGTGACCATTGCCCCGGCAACCGCGGCGACCGCGACACCGAGCCCGCCGACGAGCAGCAACACCCACCGCAGCTTCGTCATGACGGCGTCGGTGGGTGCCAGGCTCTTGGAGATCAGCAGCGAACTCCCGTTGGGCAGATGGATCGCCAACACCCGCTGATCGCCCGCCGTGCGCCGGGACATGAACAAGTCACCGCGGATGACCGCTTTCTCCGGCGCCCCAACCGGTAGGGTCTGGCCTTCTTGGTGCGCGGTGTATACCGAACGGCCAGGGCTCACCAGCATCGCGTTGACATCCGAATAAGCAGTCCCCTCAATGGCTTTTGCAGGGTCAGCGGCGAGTGATCCACTGGCGATAAGCATCTGCGCCCGGCTCTGCAGCTGGTTGTCAATCTCCTTGTAAGCAGCCGCCGAAATCACCGCGTAGACAGCAGCTGCCATCAACACGACCACCATCGCCACCATCGACATCGCCAACAGCATCACCCGCCACCGCAAAGACAACGAGGTGGTGGCTCGCAGCGGAGCTCGGCGCCGGCGGCGGAACAGGGACATCAGGGTGGTGTTTCGCGCAGCACGTAACCCACACCGCGCACGGTGTGGATCAGCCGCGGCTCTCCCTCGGCTTCGGTCTTGCGACGCAGATACCCGACGTAGACTTCCAACGCGTTACCCGAGGTCGGGAAGTCGAATCCCCACACCTCCTCGAGAATGCGGCTGCGGGTCAACACTCGTCGCGGATTGGCGATCAGCATCTCCAGCAGTGCGAATTCCGTACGGGTCAAACTGATCTGACGTTGCCCGCGGGTGACTTCACGAGTCACCGGATCCAGCGTCAGGTCCGAGAACGTCATCGCGACCGACTCGGCTGCATCGTCAGGCTTGGTGCGGCGCAACAAAGCCCGCATCCGCGCCAAAAGTTCTTCGAGCGCGAACGGCTTGGGCAGATAGTCGTCGGCGCCGGCGTCCAGGCCGGCCACCCGCTCAGAGATCGCGTCGCGTGCGGTCAGCACCAGTATCGGCAGATCGTCGCCGGTGCTGCGCAGCTGACGGCATACTTCCAAGCCGTCCAGCCGCGGCATCATCACGTCGAGCACCAGCGCGTCTGGCCGGTCGCTGGCGATCATGTCGAGCGCCTCGACACCGTCGGAAGCCAGGGCCACCGAGTAGCCGTTGAACGAAAGCGAGCGGCGCAGCGACTCGCGCACGGCGCGATCGTCGTCGACGACAAGGATTCGCACGGCCACCAGTGTCATCCAATCGCCTGAGAGCGACCTGAGAAGCGCGCGGCGGGTGGGACCCGCGGTCTGCTAGCGACGGTCGAAATCGATGAGACCGAGGCGAGCCGCCTTGAGCAGCCGGCGCGGCACCTTGTGCTGCTGACCAGCCACGGTGACGTTGACAAGTTCGGGGCGGGCAGCCTTCCAGTTCGCGCGCCGACTGCGGGTGTTCGCGCGCGACATCCTGCGCTTGGGCACAGCCATGATCAGGCCTTACTCCTCAAATACGGGGGTATCGCCAAGGAACGGCTCGTAGAGCAAATGGCGATATTTGCTGTCCACGATAGTCGCTGCCCAGATGGCAGCCAAAACTGGCCCGCCGGCGGCGCTTCTCGCCTGAAAGGAGCATCCTTGACGTGACACCCGCGGTACCCGCTAACCTACCGGTTGGTTGGTGCGAGGGCGGCCCAGAGGTAGGGCACGCGTGGGAGGCGCCGGCGACGATGCTTGAGCGATGCGACGAGGAGGAGCGGCGCCAATGAGTTCTGCAGTCCGCATCGGAAACTGCTCGGGCTTTTACGGCGACCGGCTGTCCGCAATGCGCGAGATGATCACCGGCGGCGACCTCGACTACGTCACCGGTGACTACCTGGCCGAGCTGACCATGTTGATCCTGGGCCGCGACAAGATGAAGCACCCCGAGCGCGGCTACGCCAAGACGTTTTTGACCCAGCTCGAGGAGTGCCTGGGCCTGGCCCACGACCGCGGCGTGAGCATCGTCGCCAACGCCGGCGGCCTCAACCCGGCCGGCCTGGCCGACGCGGTGCGCGCTTTGGCGCAGCGTCTCGGCGTCCCGGTGCGCGTCGCCCACGTCGAGGGCGACGATCTGCTGCCCCGCGTCGAGGAGCTCGGGCTGGGCACCCCGCTGACCGCTAACGCGTACCTGGGCGGGTGGGGCATTGTTGACTGCCTCAATTCCGGCGCCGACGTGGTGGTCACCGGTCGCGTGACCGACGCCTCGGTGATCGTCGGGCCGGCGGCCGCGCACTTCGGGTGGGGCCGCACCGACTACGACCGGCTCGCCGGCGCGGTGGTTGCCGGCCATGTCATCGAATGCGGCGTGCAGGCCACCGGCGGCAACTACGCGTTCTTCACCGAGATCCCGGATTTGACCTACGCCGGGTTCCCGCTGGCGGAAATCCACGCCGACGGCACCTCGGTGATCACCAAGCATCCCGGCACGGGCGGACAGGTCAGCGTCGACACCGTCACCGCGCAGCTGCTCTACGAGATCGCCGGCGCCCGCTACGCCAACCCGGACGTCACCGCGCGGATGGACAGCGTCGAGCTGTCCGCCGACGGCCCCGACCGGGTGCGGATCAGCGGCGTGGTCGGCGAACCCCCGCCGCCGACGCTGAAGGTGTCGCTGAACAGCATCGGGGGGTTCCGCAACTCGATGACGTTCGTGCTGACCGGCCTGGACATCGAGGCCAAGGCCGAGCTGGTACGACGGCAGCTGGAATCGAGCTTGACGGTCAAACCGGCCGAACTCGAGTGGAGCCTGGCCCGAACCGATCACGTCGACGCCGACACCGAAGAGGCAGCCAGCGCGCTGTTGCATTGCGTGGCCCGGGATCCCGACTCGGCAAACGTCGGGCGTCAATTCTCTTCGGCTGCAGTCGAACTCGCGCTGGCCAGCTATCCTGGCTTCACCGTGACTGCCCCGCCGGGTGACGGCCAGGTCTACGGCGTGTTCACCGCCGGCTACGTCGAAGCGACGAAAGTGCCGCACGTCGCGGTGCACGCCGACGGAACCGGGACTTACATTCCTTGCGCCACTGAGACTTTGGAACTGGCACCGGCCGACGAGCCGCCGCTGCCCGAGCCGCTGCCGGACGGCCCGACGCGCCGGGTGCCGCTGGGCCTCGTGGCGGGCGCCCGCAGCGGCGACAAGGGCGGGTCGGCCAACGTCGGGGTATGGGTGCGCACCGACGAACAGTGGCGGTGGCTGGCCAACACGCTGACCGTCGAGAAACTGCGGGAGTTGCTGCCCGAGACCACTGATCTGCCGGTCACCCGGCACGTGTTGCCCAACTTGCGGGCGGTGAACTTCGTGATCGACGAGATCCTGGGCCAGGGTGTGGCCTATCAGGCGCGGTTCGACCCGCAGGCCAAGGGGTTGGGCGAATGGCTGCGCAGCCGCCACGTCGACATCCCGGAAAGGCTGCTGTGAACATCTGGACTACACCCGAGCGCGACCAGCTTCGAAAGACGGTCCGCTCCTTCGCCGAACGCGAGATCCTGCCGCACGTCGACGAGTGGGAGCGCATCGGTGAGTTACCGCGCGAACTGCACCGCCGCGCCGGCGCGGCCGGCCTGCTGGGCGCGGGCTTTCCCGAGTCGGTGGGCGGTGGTGGCGGCGACGGCGCCGACTCGGTGATCATCTGCGAGGAACTGCACGAGGCCGGCGTGCCAGGTGGGGTGTTCGCGTCGCTGTTCACCTGCGGCATCGCGGTGCCGCATATGGCAGCCTCTGGTGATCAGCGGCTCATCGACACGTTCGTGCGCCCGACGCTGGCCGGCGAGAAGATCGGCGCGCTGGCGATCACCGAGCCCGGCGGCGGCTCCGACGTCGGGCATCTGCGTACGACCGCTGTCCGGGATGGCGACCACTACATCGTCAATGGCGCCAAGACCTACATCACCTCTGGGGTTCGCGCCGACTATGTCGTCACCGCGGTGCGTACTGGTGGCCCCGGCGCCGCGGGGGTGTCGCTGCTGGTGGTCGAGAAGGGTACGCCCGGCTTCGAGGTCACCCGGAAGCTCGACAAGATGGGCTGGCGGTCCTCGGATACCGCCGAGTTGTCGTACACCGACGCGCGGGTGCCTGCAGCCAATTTGGTCGGCGCCGAAAACAGCGGCTTCGCCCAGATCGCGCAGGCGTTCGTTGCCGAACGCATCGGCCTTGCGGCACAGGCGTATTCGAGTGCACAGCGCTGCCTGGACATCACCGCGCAGTGGTGCCGCGACCGGGAGACGTTCGGCCGGCCGCTGATCTCGCGACAGGCCGTGCAGAACACGCTCGCCGAGATGGCCCGGCGCATCAACGTCGCTCGGGTGTACGCACGCCATGTGGTGGAGCGTCAGCTTGCGGGTGAGACCAACCTGATCGCGCAGGTGTGTTTCGCTAAGAACACCGCGGTGGAAGCCGGCGAATGGGTAGCGCACCAAGCCGTTCAGCTGTTCGGCGGCATGGGATACATGGCCGAATCCGAAGTCGAGCGCCAATACCGCGACATGCGCATCATCGGCATCGGCGGGGGGACAACGGAAATCCTGACCGCACTGGCCGCCAAGACGCTTGGATACACATCATGAACATAGCTCTGCATCGTCGGCGGTGGCAATGACAGTCCTGCAGTCCACGCTCGATCCCGCTTCCCCCTCCTACAGCGAAGCGGCGTCCGCGTTGAGCACCAAGCTCGCCGAGATCGACGGCGAGCTAGCCAAGGCGCTCGCTGGTGGCGGGCCGAAGTATGTTGACCGCCACCACTCCCGCGGCAAGCTGACCGCCCGAGAGCGCATCGAGTTGCTGGTCGACCCGGACTCCCCGTTCCTCGAGTTGAGCCCGCTAGCGGCGTACGGCACCCCGTTCACCGTCGGTGCCAGCGTCGTCGCCGGCATCGGTGCGGTGTCGGGTGTGGAGTGCCTGATCGTCGCCAACGATCCGACCGTGAAAGGCGGCACGAGTAACCCGTGGACGTTACGAAAGATCTTGCGGGCCAATCAGATCGCCTTTGAAAATCGGCTGCCGGTGATTTCACTGGTGGAATCCGGCGGCGCCGACCTGCCCACCCAGAAGGAGATCTTCATCCCCGGTGGCCGGATGTTCCGCGACCTGACCCGGCTGTCGGCGGCCGGGATCCCCACGATCGCTTTGGTGTTCGGCAACTCCACTGCGGGCGGAGCCTATATCCCCGGCATGTCCGATCACGTGGTGATGATCAAAGAGCGCTCGAAGGTGTTTTTGGCCGGGCCGCCCTTGGTGAAGATGGCCACCGGGGAGGAATCCGACGACGAATCGTTGGGCGGCGCCGAAATGCACGCCCGGGTCTCGGGATTGGCCGACTACTTCGCCGTCGACGAACTCGACGCGATCCGCATCGGCCGTCGCATCGTGGCGCGGCTGAACTGGAAGAAATTGGGACCGGCACCAGGACCGGTGACCGAGCCACTGTTCGAGGCCGAAGAGCTCATCGGCATCGTTCCGTCGGACCTGCGCATCCCCTTCGACCCTCGCGAAGTGATCGCCCGTATCGTCGATGGCTCCGAATTCGACGAATTCAAGCCGCTTTACGGCTCGTCGCTGGTCACCGGCTGGGCCCGGCTTCACGGCTATCCGCTGGGCATTTTGGCCAATGCCCGCGGGGTGTTGTTTTCCGAGGAATCGCAGAAGGCCACTCAGTTCATCCAGCTTGCCAACCGCTCCGACACACCGTTGCTGTTCTTGCACAACACCACTGGCTACATGGTCGGCAAGGAGTACGAAGAGGGTGGGATGATTAAGCATGGGTCGATGATGATCAACGCCGTCTCGAACTCCACGGTGCCGCACATTTCCCTGCTGATCGGAGCGTCCTACGGCGCGGGCCATTACGGCATGTGCGGACGGGCCTATGATCCGCGGTTCTTGTTCGCCTGGCCGTCCGCCAAGTCGGCGGTGATGGGGGGCGCCCAACTGGCCGGTGTGCTCTCTATCGTCAGCCGCGCCGCCGCAGAAGCCCGTGGGCAGCAAGTAGACGAAGAGGCCGACGCCGCGATGCGGGCGGCTGTCGAAGGCCAGATCGAAGCCGAGTCGCTTCCGTTGGTGCTGTCCGGGATGCTCTACGACGACGGGGTCATCGACCCGCGCGACACCCGAACCGTGCTGGGAATGTGCTTGTCCGCGATCGCGAACGCCCCAATCCAGGGCACCTCGAATTTCGGCGTCTTCCGGATGTGATGCACATGCGAATCACTCGAGTCCTGGTGGCCAACCGCGGCGAGATCGCCCGGCGGGTGTTTGCGACCTGTCGGCGGCTGGGCCTGAGCACCGTCGCGGTCTACACCGACCCAGACGCGGCGGCGCCGCACGTCGCCGAGGCGGATCTGCGGGTGCGGCTGCCGCGGGTCAGCGACTACCTCAATATCGCGACGCTGATCAACGCCGCCCGGGCCGCCGGTGCCGATGCTGTCCACCCCGGCTACGGATTCCTTTCCGAGAACGCTGATTTCGCAACGGCGGTGGTCGACGCCGGGCTGACCTGGATCGGACCGCCGGTGGCAGCAGTTCGAGCGATGGGCTCGAAGATCGAAGCCAAGAAGATGATGGCCGCCGCAGGCGTGCCGGTGCTGGCTGAACTCGACCCCGACACCGTCACCGACGAACAGCTGCCGGTATTGGTCAAGGCATCGGCGGGCGGTGGTGGCCGCGGGATGCGCGTCGTCCACGAATTGTCGGCGCTGCCGCGGGAGGTCGCCGCTGCCCAGCGCGAAGCGCAGTCCGCGTTCGGCGATCCGACGGTGTTCTGCGAGCGCTATCTGTCCACCGGGCATCACGTCGAAGTCCAAGTGCTCGCCGACACCCATGGCACCGTATGGGCTGTCGGAGAACGGGAATGCTCCATCCAGCGCCGCCACCAGAAGATCATCGAAGAGGCACCCTCCCCGCTGGTCGAGCGCACACCCGGGATGCGGGCCAAGCTGTTCGACGCCGCCCGGCTGGCCGCCGCCGCAATCGGCTACAGCGGTGCCGGCACGGTGGAGTTCCTCGCCGACGACGACGGCGAGTTCTACTTCTTGGAGATGAATACCCGCCTGCAGGTCGAGCACCCGGTCACGGAGGAGACGACGGGCGTCGACCTCGTCGAACTGCAGCTGGCGGTGGCCGACGGCGCCAGCTTGGATCCCGAACCGCCTGCAGCGCAAGGGTATTCCATAGAGGCGCGCTTATACGCGGAGGACCCCGCTCGGGGCTGGCAGCCGCAGGCCGGTCTCGTGCACACCATCGAAGTTCCCGGTGTGCGGGCGCAATTCGAAACCCTCGGCCGGCGCACCGGGATCAGGTTGGACTCCGGCATCGTTGACGGATCAACCGTGTCCATCCACTACGATCCGATGCTGGCCAAAGTCATCTCCTACGCCCGGACCCGCCGGCAGTCGGCGAGGGTGCTGGCCGACGCACTGGCCCGCGCCCGCTTGCACGGGGTACGCACCAACCGCGATCTGCTGGTCAACGTGCTGCGGCACCCGGCATTTCTCGACGGGGCCACGGACACCGCGTTTTTCGACACCCACGGGCTGGCCGAGCTGGCCGCACCGCTTTGCGACGCAGCTGCGGTGCGGTTGTCCGCGGTCGCGGCGGCGCTTGCCGACGCGGCGCACAACCGCGCGACGGCCGCCGTGTTCGGGTCCATTCCCAGCGGCTGGCGCAACCTGGCGTCGGGCTATCAGGTCAAGGACTTCCGCGACCACAGCGGCGACGAGCATCGCATCCGATACCGGTTCACCAGAAGCGGTTTGGAACTTCCCGACAACGACGCGGTGCACCTGGTGTTCCACACCGCCAACGAGGTGGTGATCGCCGATGGCGACGGCGTGGCCTGCCGGTTCAGCGTCGCCCGATACGGCGACGATATCTACGTCGACTCACCGCACGGCCCCGTCCACTTGGTGGTGCTGCCGCGCTTCCCGGAGCCGGGTTCGGCCGTCGAACAGGGTTCGCTGGTAGCGCCGATGCCGGGCAACGTCATTCGGGTGGGCGCGCAAGTCGGTGACACCGTGACCGCCGGCCAACCGCTGGTCTGGCTGGAAGCGATGAAGATGGAGCACACCATCACCGCGCCGACCGACGGGGTGCTGGCCCAACTCGACGTCAGCCCCGGCCAACAAGTCGAAGTCGGTGCCATCCTGGCTCGCGTCGACGCCTCTCAGACCTCTGCAGAAGGAGACGGACAATCATGACCGACACCAGCTTTATCGAAAACGAAGAACGCCAGGCGCTGCGCAAAGCGGTCGCTGCGCTGGTGTCCAACTACGGGCCTGACTACTACCTGGAAAAGGCGCGCGCGCATCAGCACACCGACGAATTATGGAACGAGGCAGGCAAACTCGGTTTCCTTGGGGTGAACCTTCCCGAACAGTACGGCGGCGGCGGAGCGGGGATGTACGAGCTGTCGCTGGTGATGGAAGAAATGTCGGCGGCCGGCTGCGGACTGTTGATGATGGTGGTGTCACCCGCCATCAACGGCACCATTATTTCCAAGTTCGGCACCGACGAGCAGAGACAACGATGGCTGCCTGGCATCGCCGACGGTTCGATCACGATGGCGTTCGCCATCACCGAACCCGACGCCGGCTCCAACTCCCACCGGATCACCACCACCGCCCGCCGCGACGGCAGCGACTGGATCCTTGCCGGCCAAAAAGTTTTCATCTCCGGCGTCGATCAGGCCCAGGCTGTACTGGTGGTGGGCCGCACCGAAGAGGCCAAGACCGGAAAACTCAAGCCCGCGCTGTTCGTGGTGCCAACTGATGCGCCCGGCTTCACCTATACCGCAATAGAAATGGAGCTGATCAGTCCCGAACGCCAGTTCCAGGTGTTCATCGACGATGTTCGGCTGCCCTCCGATGCGTTAGTTGGCTCCGAAGACGCCGCAATCGCGCAACTGTTCGCCGGACTGAACCCGGAGCGGATTATGGGCGCAGCAAGCGCGGTCGGCATGGGACGATTCGCCCTCAACAAAGCCACCGACTATGTCAAGACCCGCAAAGTGTGGGGCACGCCGATCGGTGCACACCAGGGGCTCTCGCATCCATTGGCGCAGAACTACGTTGAAATCGAGCTTGCGAAACTGATGATGCAGAAAGCGGCAACGCTCTACGACTCCGGCGACGACATGGGCGCCGCCGAAGCAGCCAACATGGCGAAATACGCTGCGGGCGAAGCATCTGCGCGTGCAGTCGACCAAGCGGTGCAATCGTTGGGCGGCAACGGGCTGACCAAGGAATACGGGATCGCCGCGGCGCTCACAGCATCACGGCTGTCGCGGATCGCTCCGGTGAGCCGCGAAATGGTGCTCAACTTCATCGCGCAGACATCGCTGGGTCTGCCACGCTCTTACTGATGGACACGCTCGTTCAGTACGTAGTCGACGGACATGTTGCCCGGCTGACGCTCGACTCACCGCATAACCGCAACGCGCTCTCCAGCACGCTGGTCAGCCAGCTGCACCAAGGACTGCGGGACGCGTCCGCCGACCCGCAGGTGCGCGTGGTGGTGCTCAGCCACACCGGAGGTACGTTTTGCGCGGGTGCAGATCTATCCGAAGCCAGCGAGGGCGATCCCTTCGAGATGGCCGCCGAGCGCGCCCGGGAGTTGGCCGCACTGCTGCGCGCGATCGTGGAGTTGCCGCTTCCGGTGATCGGGGCCATCAACGGCCACGTCCGCGCCGGTGGTTTCGGCTTGGTCGGCGCCTGCGACATCGCGGTGGCCGGTCCACGCAGCAGCTTCGCACTGACCGAAGCACGCATCGGAGTGGCTCCGGCCATCATCTCCCTGACCTTGCTGCCGAAGATGTCCGCCAGAGCGGCGGCGCGTTATTACCTGACCGGTGAGAAATTTGACGGTGATGAAGCGGCCGCTATCGGCTTGATCACGATGGCAGCTGACGACGTCGAGGCAGCAGTGGCAGCGCTTGTTGCGGAGGTGGGACGCGGTTCACCGCAGGGATTGGCCGCATCGAAAGCACTGACCACCGCCGCAGTGCTGGAGGGATTCGACCGCGATGCCGAGCGGCTCAGCGTCGAGTCGGCTCGGCTGTTCGTCTCCGACGAAGCTCGCGAGGGGATGCTCGCCTTCCTGCAGAAACGCCCGCCGAGATGGTCCGCACCTGCAGCCGGCGATGCAGTTTAGCTAAGTCGCCTTGCAGCCGAATTTCTTCGTCGTAGGCTCAACAGTGATGAGCAAGGAAGCCCAGCGCGAGGTGCGGGACGAGTCGCGCGCTGCAGATACCGACCGCATACAGGTTGCGCAGTTGCTTACCGACGCCGCGGCGCAGGGCCGCCTACAGCTCAGCGAGTACGAGGACCGGCTTACCAAGGCCTACGCTGCGACCACCTACCAGGAACTGGATCGGCTCCGCTCGGACCTGCCCGGTGCATCCGTTATCCCTCACCGCGGTGCAGCCTGCAAACCAGCGCCGTCCACACTTCTGCTGGCCATTATGGGCGCGTTCGAACGACGCGGCCGCTGGCCCGTGCCCAAGAAGCTCACCACGTTCGCGTTGTGGGGCGGCGGTGTCATCGACCTGCGGTACGCCGACTTCACCTCCACCGAGGTGGATATTCACGCGTATTCGGTCATGGGCGGGCAGACCATCTTGTTGCCGCCCGAAGTCAACGTCGAGATCCGCGGGCGCGGCGTGATGGGCGGCTTCGACCACGGCGTCAACAGCGAAGGCATACCGGGCGCACCGAAGGTGACCATTCGGGGGTTCTCGCTCTGGGGCGGCGTCGGCATCAAGCGGAAGAACCGCAAAGCCCGCAGCTAGCTCCTCCAGCGATGTTTCGCCGGGCCCCGGCCACCAGTAGCAAAAGCCCGATTCTCCGCCTATTCCGGCCGACTACCGTCGCCGGCGAGACCGCAGATAGTCGCCGACCACCGCAGCGCCCAGCCCGTCGAGATCAGGCACCACGACGCGTCCTTCAACCCGCCGCGCGACCTGGTCGATAAACCGCGCCAGGCCAGGATCACTGCCCAGCCTAAAGATGGTCACCTGCGCGCCGAGGCGCGCCATATCGTCAAATCCCCGAACGGTATGAGCAATGGTCCGCGGATGCGGCGGGTAGTCGAAAAACACTGCGGTGCCATCGCCGTCGAAATCTTCGAGGTGCGCCGTCGGCTCACCATCGGTGACCACCAACACCACCGGCTGCGCGTTAGGGTGTCGCCGCAGATGGCGGCCAGCCAGCGCCAAGGCGTGGTGCAGGTTGGTGCCCTGCTCGTACACACCTTCCAGACTCATCAACTCGGCGGCGGTCATGGTCCGTGCGTAGCGCCCGAAAGCGATGATCTGCAAGGCATCCGAGCGAAATCGAGTACTCACCAGATGGTTGAGCGCGAGCGCTGTCCGCTTCATCGGAATCCAGCGGTTCTCCATCACCATGGAGAACGACGTGTCCACCAACAACGCAATCGCAGCCTGCGTGCGTGTTTCGGTCTCGGAGACTTCGACGTCGTCAACCGTGATTCGGATAGGCCATTGAGCCGTCGCGGTTCCGGCCTGGCGCAGCACCGCGTTGGTCAGCGTGCGAGTGACATTCCACGGCTCAGTGTCACCGAACTGCCACGGCCGCGTAGCACCGGTCAGCTCACCGGCAGCGCCGGCACGCCGATGGTCGCGCTCGCCACGTCGTCCCGAAAGCTGCTGCGCCACATCACGCAACGCCGTCTCACCGAGCCTGCGCATCGCCTTCGGCGAGAGCCGCCACTGCCCGTCGGAACCGCGATCGAAAAAGCCCTGGTTGAGCAGCGCACGCTCCAACTCGGCGAGCGTCTGCGCGTCTATGGCCGCCTGGTCGCCGAGTTGGCGGGCCAGTGCGTCGAGATCAACGTCGTCCATGGTGGCGCCCGGATAGCTTTGCGACAGTTGCTCAGCCAGCTGTTCCAGCTCGGCGATGTCGGATAGCGCCTGAGCGCCCTCGCCCATGCCCAACGGGTTGTCACCGGAGAATTCCGAGCTTCCGTACCAGTCCTCTCCCGGACGCGCCGCCTGCAGATGAGCATCCAGCCGCTCCAACGCCTGCATCAGCGCCGGCGATCCAAAAGCCTGCTGCGCCAAGGCATCCAGTTCGGCGCGCTGCTCAGGGCTCAAGCTGTTGCGGAAACGCTGCGCAGCGGCAGCACGCTTGGCCAGCGAATCCAGCAATTCGTCGACATTGCGGGGGTTCTCCGGGAAGAACTCGCCATGCTTGTTCATGAAGTTCTCGAAGTCTTCCTGGGAGTCTTGTCCTCTCGCATGCTTGTCCAACAGCTCATTGAGGTCGTCAAGCATCTCCGTGACCCGCCGACGGTCCTCCTCGGTGGCGCCTTCCAGCGCCTGCTTCATCCCGGCAAACCGCTGGTCAAGCATTTCGCGACCGAGCAAATCCTTGATCTGCTCGTATTTTTCGCGGGCCTCGTTGCTGCGCCAGTTGTAGTCGGACAGCTCTTGGACGGCCTTGGCCGGTGACGGCGACAACGAGTCGAGTTGCAGCTCGCCGAAACGGGCGTCGTCGTCGAGTGCGCGGGCCAGTTCCTTGCGCTCTGCCAGCACTGCCTCGTCGAGGAGCTTTTTGATTTCCTGCAGCGTGCCGTCTAAGTTGTTGCGCCGCAGCAACTCCCGTCGGCGCCGGTTGGCCTCGGCTGCTAAGCGGTCAGCTCCGGGCATGTTCTTGGTGCCACGCCTCAGCAATTCCGACAGGGCGCGCCGCGGCGAAGTGCCGGCCATGACGTCCTGGCCGATCTGCTCGAGCGCCTCACGCAGGTCCACCGGCGGAGCCAGCGGGTCGGGCCCGCCGGTATACGCCGAGTACCGCGATGAGTGCCCTTTAGCCATAGACGGTTTCGCCCTCTCCAGACACCTTGTCGATACGCTTCGCCAGGTATAACGCCTCCAGCGCCAGTTCGAGCGCCGCGGCGCGTTCGCCCTCGGATTCGGCGCCCAGCCGCTTCGCGATTTTGTCAATGACGGGCAGGTCGGGCAACGCAGCCAGCACATTCTTCGCCGACACCCGCTCGCCCGTCGTCACCGCCGAACCACTTTCCACCGCCGCGACCAGGGAGCCGACGTCGATTCCGCCCAGCACCCTGGACGCGGTGTCGGCGGTGGCGCGACGCAGTAGGTGCTCGAGCACAGCCTGCTCACGGCCCTCCTCACCGGATTCGAATTCCAGCTTGCCGCGCAGCACGTCGATAATCGTGCCGAGGTCGACCACCCGGGCCACCGGATCGGTCTCGCCCAGCACCGCGCCGCGGTGCCGCGCCGCGGCCGCCACCGTTTCAGCCGCCGCGATCGCGAACCGTGCCGACACCCCCGAGCGCTGGTCGACCGACTTCGACTCGCGCAGGTACCGGGCGAACCGCGCGATCACCTGAATCAGATGCTCCGGCACCTGGGCGCTTAAGTGGGCCTCCTGGATGACGACGCCCATCTCGGCCTCGAGCTCGAGCGGGTAGTGGGTGCGGATCTCAGCGCCGAACCGGTCCTTCAAAGGAGTGATGATCCGGCCGCGGTTGGTGTAGTCCTCGGGGTTGGCGCTGGCGACTACCAGTACGTCCAGCGGCAGCCGCAGCGTGTATCCGCGGACCTGGATGTCGCGTTCCTCCATGACGTTGAGCATCGACACCTGAATGCGCTCGGCCAGGTCGGGCAGTTCATTGACCGCGACGATGCCGCGGTGCGCACGCGGTATGAGGCCGTAAGCGATCGTCTCCGGGTCTCCCAAGGTGCGGCCCTCGGCGACCTTGATCGGGTCGATATCACCGACCAGGTCGGCAACGCTGGTGTCGGGCGTGGCCAGCTTTTCGGTGTAGCGCTCGCTGCGATGCTTCCAGGCCACCGGCAGGTCGTCGCCGAGCTCGGCGGTCCGCCGGATCGATTCCGGGGTGATCGGCGAATAGGGATGTTCGCCGAGCTCTGCCCCGGCGATCACCGGCGTCCATTCGTCGAGCAAGCCCACCAGGGCGCGCAGGAGCCGGGTCTTGCCCTGCCCGCGTTCACCGAGCAGCACGATGTCGTGCCCGGCGATCAGCGCCCGTTCCAGCTGCGGCAACACGGTGTCGTCGAAGCCCAGGATGCCCGGCCAGATAGCTTCACCGCCTGCGCCTTCGGCGAGGCGTGCCAGCAAGTTCTCCCGGATTTCCTGTTTGACCCCCCGTTCGCGATGCCCGGCGGCGCGCAATTCGCGGACGGTACGGGGCAGATTATGCGGTGAAGTCACCACTCCACGCTACGACGGCCTTCGACCGGCGTCATAGTGTGCTGGATTACTGCAGGCGTCCGGTCGTCGATCGTCGCGCTGGCGCACTGGCTGCCGAGCGTCGACTTGATGCACGCGGACCGCGCTTTCGCGCCACACAACTGCACACTCGGCGCCTACTGAGAGAGGTGCGGCGGCTCGACGGAGTAGCTAATGGGCGAAATGCCGCGCCCCGGTCAAATACAGCGTCACACCGGCATTGGCGGCCGCCGCGGTCACCTCCTCGTCGCGTACCGAGCCGCCGGGATGCACGATGGCCCTGACGCCCGCGTCTGCCAGCGTCTCCAGCCCGTCGGGGAACGGGAAGAACGCATCGGAGGCCGCGACCGCTCCGCGGACGCGCTCGCCACCACGTTGGACTGCCAACCGGGCCGCGTCGACCCGGTTGACTTGGCCCATGCCCACCCCGACGGTGGCGCCGTCGGAGGCGATCACGATCGCGTTGGACTTGACCGCACGGCAAGCCCGCCAAGCAAAAACCAAGTCGCGCAAGGTTTCCGGATCGACCGTAGTCCCGGCTGCCAGCGTCCAGTTGGCAGGGTCGTCACCGAGCGCATCGAGGCTGTCGCGTTGTTGCATCAGCAACCCGCCGCTGAGCTGCCGCAGTTCAGTGCCGCCGCGCAACGGCTCGGAGGCGAGCAATATCCGGATGTTCTTCTTGCGGGCCAGCACGTCGAGCGCGCCGGAAGCATAGGCTGGTGCGACGACCACCTCCGTGAAGATGGTGCTGACATATTCGGCCATCTCGACGCTGACCTCTGTGTTGGCAGCGATCACCCCGCCGAAGGCGCTGAGCGGATCGCATTCGTGTGCCTTGCGGTGTGCGTCTGCGACTGACACCGACGAGATCGCGATCCCACATGGGTTAGCGTGCTTGATGATTGCCACACAGATCTGCTCATGGTCGAAGGCCGCACGCCAGGCCGCGTCGGCGTCGGTGAAGTTGTTGTAGGACATTTCCTTTCCGTGCAGCTGCTCAGCCTGCGCCAGTCCGGGCCAGGCGCGCGGATCGCTGTAGAGCGCGGCCTCTTGGTGCGGGTTTTCGCCGTAGCGCAGCAGCGCTGAGCGTCGCCAATTTCCGGCGAACCACTCGGGGAGCGCGACTGGAGGCTGCTCTGGCGCCAACACCAACCCCATCCAGGTTGCGACCGCGATGTCGTACTCAGCGGTGTGCCGGAACGCCAACGCTGCGAGCCGTTTCCGCTCAGCAAGCGTAAAGCCGCCGTTGCGGATCGCGGCCAGCACGCCGTCATAGCCGGACGGGTCGACGACCACCGCCACGCTGGGATGGTTTTTGGCAGCGGCACGCACCATCGACGGTCCCCCGATGTCGATCTGCTCGACGCACTCGTCGATTTCCGCGCCGGAGTCAACGGTCTCGGTGAACGGATACAGGTTGACCACGACCAGTTCGAATGCTGCGACGCCGAGCTGCTCAAGTGCGGCGGCGTGCTCCGGTTTGCGCAGATCGGCCAGCAGCCCCGCATGCACCCGTGGGTGCAGCGTCTTGACTCGACCGTCGAGAACTTCGGGAAACCCGGTCACCTCTTCCACAGGTGTGACCGGAATACCTTGGTTGGCAATGGTTTTCGCGGTGGAACCGGTGGAGACGATATCCACGCCTGCGGCATGCAGGCCGCGGGCGAGCTCGACCAGCCCGGTCTTGTCGTAGACACTGATCAACGCGCGGCGAATCGGCCTTTTCTGCGAGCCCTGCGCATCGTCGATGCTCATCCTATGGTCGCCTTTCGTCCGCTCCACGTCACTCCACCGGTTGCCACCGCAGCCACCACATCCGCTAATAGTCGCCGTTCCACCACCTTGATGCGTTCATGCAAGGTTGCTTCGTCGTCATCCTCAAGCACCGGAACAGCCTGTTGGGCCAGGATTGGTCCGGTGTCCGTGCCGGCGTCGATCAGGTGGACAGTGCAGCCGGTCACTTTCACGCCATGGGCCAGCGCATCGGCCACCGCATGCGCACCCGGGAACGCCGGCAGCAGCGCCGGATGGCTATTGACGATGCGCCCCGAGAAACGCGAAAGAAACTGCGGCCCAAGTATTCTCATGAAACCAGCAGAGACGATCAGGTCCGGGGTGTGTGCGGCGGTTGCAGCGGTGATGGCGGCATCCCATGCGTCACGGTCAGGGTGGTCGGCCGGCCGGACTGTGAAGGTGGGTAGCGATGCGTCATCGGCGATTTTGAGGGCCCGGCAGTCGCGGTCCACGCCGACTGCGACCACTCGCCCGGGATAGTCGCCGACGGCCGCCTCCAGCAGAGATGCGAGCAGCGTACCGGTACCCGAGGCCAGCACCACCAGCCGTGCCGGCGCGCTTGGGGGCACGCGGAGGGGTTGCTGCACGAGGCGAGCCTAGTCCGGCGACGGCGAGTGCCGCTCGCGGCACGAGGAGGAGCCGGCCAATCAAGCCGTAGTCCGGCGACGACGAGTGCCGCTCGCGGCACGAGGAGGAGCCGGCCAATCAAGCTCAGTCGGGATTCTTCGGCGGCTGCTCAGCGGTCGCGATATCGACATCGTCTTCTACGCCGTCGACCGGATGCACTTCGGCTTCATCGGCCGTATCGGGGACGTCGTCGAGATCCGGTTGATCCGGTGCAGCTGGCTCCCCGACTTCCTCCGGTGGTCGCGGACTGGGCGGCGGCTTAACCGTTTTGGGACTGCGCTTGACTCCGTTTGCCATCACCACGGTGATCGCGCCGACGACCGAGAACCACAGGAACACCGCGATGCCGAACGTGCCCTGATCCACGCCGACGTCGCCGAAGTTACCCAGCCGTCCGCCGGCGGCGTACCCGAGCAGCGCCATCGTCAATGCGGCGAAAGCCGCGGCCACCAGCACCTTGGCCATCGCCGAAACGAGCGGCAGCGCCCGACGCGCGCATTGTTGCCCGAGCGCCACACCCGACGACGCGCCGACGATCAGCAACGCAACCCACACCGGGCTAAGCGGCGGCGACGGAGCCGCGGCCAGGACCGGCAATGCCGGGATTTCGCCGCCGAAGACAGTGAACGAACTGAACGTCGCGAATCCCACGTGTGAACTGGACCCCACCGCGACGGCAGCCGTACCGACGATGACGTTCGGCGCATACAGCACCGACAGCACCGTCAGACTCAATTGGCCGAAGATCGAACCGGTGATCGCGTAGAGCTCATGCATCGTGCCCCAGTGCACAACCAGCGACGCCGCCGTTACGAGCCCGGACAGGCCAAACAGTGCCAATACGCCCGCCGCTGCGGCGCGCAGTGAACCACCCAGCCACTGCGGCAGTGGTGAGGCCGCCAGTACCCGAGGCCCGACCCGCGATCCCACCCCGACCGCGGCGCCGATGGCATGCACAGCAATCACGCCCGCGAACGCACGCAATGCATTGGGCGTTTGCAGCTCGGTGAGCACCGACCCTGCATCGTGGATGACGGCCAAGGACATGGCCGCAAAAAGCAACGGTCCCCCCAGCGCCGACGCCACGATCCAGCGGATGACGAACCAGGACGCCATCGGCGGTGTGGCCAGTGCGGTGGTCCGCGCGGTCCCCCACACCATCAGCAGCACCGGAAGCAACGGCATGACGCCCAGCTGGCGACCACCGATGGAGATCGGCACACCATGCACACCGAGCCACATGCTGGCGATGGCGCCAAGTGCGCCTGTCATGTCGCTGTTGGCGATCAGCAACTGCAGCAGGGTGACAGCGGCGATGACGACCAGCGCCACCAGAGCCGGTCCGAACGCGACCCGAAGAAGGTCACGTGCCTGGTGTGCGCCCGCTGCTCGACTGTCCTGCACCTGCGTCAGTCTTTGCGCACGTGGCTGGCTAGGCGCGGAAGCGCCTGGTTAGGACGGCGGTGGGCCTGACGGGGAGGACGGTGACTGCGGCTGCTGGCCCTGACTGTGCTGCTGGCCCTGGCCGGAGCCTCCGTGATTTCCGGAGTTCCCCTGACCGCTGCCCTGAGAGCCCTGGCTCGACCCGGACGACGGCGGCTGGCCGTAGCTGGGAAAGCCGGTCGGCGGGGTCGGCGGACCCTGCTGCGAAGACTGCTGCTGCGGACCGGTCTGCG
>NZ_DASRBZ010000290.1:0-4356 GCF_035653355.1 Mycobacterium sp.
TCGCCTGGTGCGGCTGCTGAACATGGTCCCCTACTTCCAGGCCAACCCGCGGGTCACCCGCGCCAAGGCTGCAGCAGACCTCGGCGTGACCGTCAAGCAACTCGACGAGGACATCGAGCAGCTGTGGCTGTGCGGGCTTCCCGGCTACGGGCCCGGTGACCTGATCGACTTCGAATTCTCCGGCGACACCATCGATGTCACGTTTTCCGCGGGCATCGACCGGCCCCTGCAGCTCACCTCGCCAGAGGCGACCGGCCTACTGGTGGCACTGCGAGCACTGGCCGACATCCCAGGGCTGGTGGATCCGGAGGCCGCGCGCAGCGCGATCGCCAAAATCGAATCGGCCGCCGGCAGCGCCGCGCACGGCACGCACGCGGCCGCTGTCGAGGAACCGGCACCCGCCGAAAGCGAAGCCGCGGCCGCAGTGCGCGCCGCAGTGCGCGACAACCGCGCACTGGCCCTCGACTATTACTCCGCCTCACATGACACGCTGTCCAGCCGGGTGGTCGACCCGATCCGGGTGCTGCTGATCGGCGACCACAGCTATCTGGAGGCGTGGTCACGGGAAGCCGACGGGGTGCGGCTGTTCCGGTTCGACCGCATCGTCGAGGCTAGGGTGCTCGACGAACCGGCCGCACCTCCGGAACCGGCGGTGCAATCGCCACCCGATACGTCACTGTTCGACGCCGACCCATCCTTGCCGTCGGCCACGCTGCGGGTGGCGCCGTCGGCGTCGTGGATGTTCGAGTATTACCCGATGCGCCTGCTGCGCGAGCTGCCCGACGGTCACTTCGAGGCAGCGATGACCTACGCCTTCGAAGACTGGATGACGCGACTCGTGCTCGGCTTCGGCTCCGCGGTGCAGGTCGTGGCGCCGGAGTCGTTAGCTAAGCGGGTACGCGAGGCCGCCGCCGCGGCGCTGGAGGCCTACCAGGCCGCGGCGCGGTAGCATCGGGTGAACGTCTGGAGGTAACCAAAGTGGGCAGTCTTAGTCCGTGGCACTGGCTGATCCTGGCCGTCGTGGTCGTGGTGCTGTTCGGTGCCAAGCGGCTCCCCGACGCGGCGCGTTCGCTAGGCAAGTCGTTGCGAATCTTCAAGTCCGAGGTCCGTGAACTGCAGAACGAGAACAAGTCGGAATCTCCGGCCGGTCCCACATCGGTGCAGTCGGAACGGGTCGAGCCGCCGGCGGCCGACGGACGGTCGGGCTAGCCTGCCGTCGACCCCTGCGTGCGGACGCACCGCACGCGCTGTCTGACTGACCGTGCGCACCACCCGAATCTTGCGGCGCCTCGATCCGCGCCTGCGCCGCAGCCGCACCAACCCCGACGGCACGATGTCGCTGGTGGATCACCTCACCGAGCTGCGCACCCGGTTGCTGATATCGCTGGCCACGATCGCATGCACCACAGCACTCGGATTCGTCTGGTATTCGCATTCGTTGTTCGGGCTGGAAAGCCTCGGTGAGTGGCTGCGGCATCCGTACTGCGCGCTACCGCAGTCGGCCCGCGCCGAAATCGCCCCTAACGGCCAATGCCGGTTGCTGGCCACGGCGCCGTTCGACCAGTTCATGCTGCGGCTGAAAGTCGGGCTGACGGCGGGCTTGGTGCTGGCCTGCCCGATGTGGCTGTATCAGCTGTGGGCGTTCATTACCCCCGGGCTCTACAAGAAGGAGCGCCGCTTTGCGATCGCTTTCGTGATTCCGGCGGCGCTGCTGTTCATGACTGGAGCGGTGCTGGCCTATCTGGTGTTGTCCAAGGCGTTGCGGTTCCTGTTGACCGTGGGCAGCGACGTGCAGGTGACCGCGCTGTCCGGCGATCGCTATTTCGGGTTCCTGATCAACCTGCTGCTGGTGTTCGGGATCAGCTTCGAGTTCCCGCTGCTGATCGTCATGCTCAACCTGGCCGGTGTGCTGAGCTACGCCCGGCTAAAAGCCTGGCGACGTGGACTGATCTTCGCGCTGTTCGTGTTCGCGGCGGTATTCACGCCCGGCTCTGATCCGTTTTCGATGATCGCGCTCGGCGTGGCCTTAACCCTGCTGCTCGAGCTGGCCATCCAGATCGCCCGGCTGCACGACAAGCGCAAAGCCAAGCGGCAAGCCATGATTCCCGACGACGAAGCATCGCCGATCGAGCCGCCGTCACCTGTTCCGGAACCGTCACACATCGCCGGAGCCCATGACGACATCACGTAGCCCCCGAAGCCGTGAGCGGGCGTGTCTGTGCGCCGACACGCCGGCGGCCACGTACAACTGCGCCCGCTCGCGCCATTCGGCGGCGCCGTGACCACCCCACCTGAGCTGGCCCGGTTCGCCGCCGAACTGCCCTTTGCGTTGGACGATTTTCAGCAGCGGGCGTGTGCGGCGCTCGAGCGTGGCCACGGCGTGCTGGTATGCGCGCCGACCGGGGCGGGCAAGACGGTGGTGGGCGAATTTGCCGTGCACTTGGCGCTCGCCGCGGGCGGCAAATGCTTCTACACCACGCCGCTGAAGGCGCTGAGCAACCAGAAACACACCGACCTGACCGCACGCTACGGCCGGGATGCGATCGGGCTGCTCACCGGCGACCTGTCGGTGAACGCCAACGCGCCGGTGGTGGTGATGACCACCGAAGTGCTGCGCAACATGCTCTACGCGGATTCTCCTGTGCTACAAGGGCTTTCCTACGTCGTGATGGACGAGGTGCATTTTCTCGCCGACCGGATGCGCGGCCCGGTGTGGGAAGAGGTCATCTTGCACCTGCCCGACGAGGTGCGGGTGGTCAGCCTGTCAGCGACGGTCAGCAACGCCGAGGAGTTCGGCGGCTGGATCCAGACCGTGCGCGGCGACACCACGGTGGTGGTCGACGAACACCGGCCGGTGCCGCTGTGGCAGCACATGTTGGTGGGCAAGCGCCTTTTCGACCTGTTCGACTACCACGCTGACGGCGGCAAGCCGCGGGTATCGCCAAACCTGGTGCGCCACATCGCCAATCGCCGCGAGGCGGATCGGCTCACCGACTGGCAGCCGCGGCGGCGCGCGTCCGGACGATCCGGTCCGCGACAGGGTTTCTACCGGCCACCCGGCCGCCCGGACGTCATCGCGACGTTGGACCGCGAAGGGCTGCTGCCGGCGATCACGTTCGTGTTCTCCCGGGCCGGCTGCGACGCAGCCGTCGCCCAATGCCTGCGCTCGCCACTGCGTTTGACCACCGAGGAGGATCGGGCGCGGATCGCCGAGGTCATCGACCACCGCTGCGGCGACCTCGCCGACGAAGACCTCGCCGTGCTGGGCTACTACGAGTGGCGCGAAGGGCTGATGCGCGGGCTGGCCGCCCACCACGCCGGAATGCTGCCGGCGTTCCGGCACACCGTCGAAGAGCTGTTCACCGCGGGACTGGTCAAGGCGGTGTTCGCTACCGAGACGTTGGCGCTGGGCATCAACATGCCGGCCCGCACGGTAGTGCTGGAACGGCTGGTGAAGTTCAACGGCGAGCAGCACCTGCCGCTGACACCGGGGGAATACACCCAGCTGACCGGCCGGGCGGGTCGGCGCGGCATCGACGTCGAGGGCCATGCCGTGGTGGTCTGGCACCCAGATGTGGAGCCAGCCGAAGTCGCCGGCCTGGCGTCCACCCGCACGTTCCCGCTGCGCAGCTCCTTTGCCCCGTCGTACAACATGACGATCAACTTGGTGAACCGGATGGGCCCCGAGCAGGCACACCAGCTGCTGGAGCAGTCATTTGCCCAATACCAGGCCGACCGTTCGGTGGTGAGCCTGGTCCGCGGTATCGAGCGCGGCCAGCGGCTGCTCGACGAGATCGCCGCCGAGTTAGGCGGCCACGCTGCGCCGATCCTCGACTACGCCCGGCTGCGGGAACGGATCTCGCAGCGGGAGCGCGCCCAGGCGCGGGCGTCGCGCGCGCAGCGCCGGCAGGCGGCCAACGACGCACTGGCCTCGCTGCGCCGCGGCGACATCATCACGATCACCCACGGCCGCCGCGGCGGTTTGGCCGTCGTCCTGGAATCCGACCGCGACAGCAGCGATCCCCGGCCGCTGGTGCTGACCGAAAACCGTTGGGCGGGCCGGATTTCCTCGGCCGACTACTCCGGCACGTCGACGCCGGTCGGGTCAATGACCTTGCCCAAGCGGGTAGAACACCGTCAGCCCCGAGTGCGCCGGGACCTGGCGTCTGCGCTGCGATCGGCCGCCGCTGGCCTGCCGAGCCCGCCCAGCCGCGGCAAGCGCAGCCCCCGCCGTGACAGCGACGACACCGACCGCGACCTGGTGTCGCTGCGTGAGCAGCTGCGTCGTCATCCCGCCCACCATGCGCCCGGTAGGGAAGCCCAGCTGCGAATCGCCGAGCGCTACCTGCGCATCGA
>NZ_DASRBZ010000291.1:0-16651 GCF_035653355.1 Mycobacterium sp.
TACGCATCGAGTCGCTGGGCGCGATCAGCGCGGCGACCGCGGAGTTCGGCCAGGGCCTGACCGTGCTGACCGGCGAGACCGGCACCGGCAAGACGATGGTGGTCACCGGGCTCCAGCTGCTCGGCGGGGCGCGCGCCGACGCCGCCCGGGTGCGGTCGGGCGCCGACCGCGCGGTCGTCGAAGGTCGTTTCACCACAGCTGATCTCGACGAAGCCGCCGCAGCGCAGATCGACGACATCTTGGACGCATCGGGAGCTGAACGCGACGAGGACGGCAGCGTGATCGCGTCGCGGTCGGTCAGCCGGGACGGGCCCTCGCGCGCCTATCTCGGCGGGCGCAGCGTGCCCGCCAAGTCGCTGAGCAGTTTCACCACAGAGCTGCTCACCTTGCACGGCCAAAACGACCAGCTGCGCCTGATGCGGCCTGACCAGCAGCGCAACGCTCTGGACCGGTTCGCCGACACCGGCTCACGCCTCGAGCGTTACCGCAAACTGCGCGACGCGTGGCAGTCCGCACGGCGCGATCTCGTCGACCGCAGCAACCACGCCCGTGAACTGGCGCAGGAGGCCGACCGGCTGAAGTTCGCGCTCAACGAGATCGACGCCGTCGATCCCGAGCCCGGTGAGGACGACGCGCTGCTCGCCGACATCCGGCGGCTCTCCGAACTCGACGCGCTGCGCGAGGCCGCGGCCAGTGCGCGCGGGGCGTTATCCGGCGCGTTGGATGACAACGGTTCCGCCGCCGAGTTTCCCGCCGAGCCGCGATCGGCCGCCGACCTGCTCGGACAGGCGAAGACGGCGTTGGCCGCAACCGATGACGCGACACTGCGCGCGCTGGCGGACCAACTCGACGAGGCGCTGGCCGTGGTCGGCGATGCCACACGCGAACTCGGCGACTACCTGTCCGCGCTACCCGGCGACGCCAGCGCACTGGACACCAAGCTCGCGCGCCAAGCCCAACTGCGTGCGCTCACCCGCAAATACGCCCCCGACGTCGACGGCGTGCTGCAGTGGGCGCGCCAGGCGCGGACCCGGCTGGCCCAAATCGACATCTCCGAGGAGGCGCTGGCGACGCTGCAACGCCGCGTCGACGAGCTGGCAGTCCAATTGGCCGAAGCCGCAACGGATCTGAGCAAGTTGCGCAGGCAAGCGGCCAAGCGGCTGGCCAAAGCGGTCAGCGAGGAGCTGTCCGGGCTGGCGATGGCCAATGCCGAGCTCGCCGTCAGCGTGACCGCCGTGGCTGCCAACGACGACAATCCCGCCGCGTTGCAACTGCCGTCGGGTGAGCTGGTGCATGCCGGAGCGGACGGGATCGACCAGGTCGAGTTCGGCTTTGCCGCCCACCGCGGCACGACGGTGTTGCCACTGTCAAAAAGCGCCTCAGGCGGCGAGTTGTCGCGGGTGATGCTGGCTTTGGAAGTGGTGCTGGCCGCCTCGGCCCGACGTTCGGCAGGCACCACCATGGTGTTCGACGAGGTGGACGCCGGCGTTGGCGGACGGGCCGCGGTGCAGATCGGTCGGCGGCTGGCCAGGCTGGCCCAGACCCATCAGGTCATCGTGGTGACCCACCTGCCGCAGGTGGCTGCGTACGCCGATGTGCATCTGGTCGTCGACACCATCGGCGAAAACGGCGACAGCGCGGTACGCCGCGTGGACGGCGAGGACCGCGTCGCCGAGCTAGCCCGGATGCTGGCCGGTCTGGGTGACTCGGACAGCGGCCGCGCGCACGCCCGCGAGCTGCTCGACGCGGCTCAAGCTGAGATCAGCTCGACGCCATAGTGCTGTGGTGGATGTGACAATTTATTACTACTGGGGCTGATGTTACGGCGCGCCTACTCGCAACCAGGTAGTTCCGCCGACAGAATCGCCCCATGAAGATGACAGCGCTTCTGTCTCGTAGTGCCGACCGGCCCGGCATTGTCGGCACTGCCCGGGTGGACCGCGACATCGACCGGCTGCTGCGCCGGGTCGGCCCGGGTGACATCGTGGTCCTCGACGTGCTGGATCTGGATCGGGTCACCGCCGATGCGCTCGTCGAAGCCGACATCGCTGCCGTCGTCAACGCGTCGCCTTCGGTCTCGGGCCGCTACCCCAACCTAGGGCCAGAGGTGTTGGTGGCCAATGGGGTCACCCTGATCGACGAGGCGGGCCCAGAGGTCTTCAAGAAGATCAAGGACGGCGCCAAAGTACGGCTGTACAACGGTGGCGTCTATTCCGGCGACCGTCGCCTGATTCGCGGTACCGAGCGCACCGACGATGACATTGCCAACCTGATGCACGAAGCCAAGAGCGGTCTGGTCGCTCACTTAGAGGCGTTCGCGGGCAACACCATTGAGTTCATCCGCAGTGAAAGCCCGTTGTTGATCGACGGCATCGGTATTCCCGATGTCGATGTCGACATGCGCCGCCGCCATGTGGTGGTGGTATCCGACGAGCCAAGTGCCGCCGACGATTTGAAGGCGCTCAAGCCGTTTATCAAGGAATACCAGCCAGTGCTGATCGGCGTCGGCGCCGGGGCCGATGTGTTGCGCAAAGCGGGATATCGGCCACAGCTCATCGTCGGCGACCCTGAGCAGATGAGTGCTGAAGTCCTCAAATGCGGTGCCCAGGTGGTATTACCGGCTGACGCCGACGGCCACGCACCGGGCCTGGAACGGATTCAGGACCTCGGGGTGGGTGCGATGACCTTCCCGGCGGCGGGTTCGGCCACCGATTTGGCGCTGCTGTTGGCCGATCACCACGGTGCGGCCCTGTTGGTCACGGTCGGGCATACCGCCAACATCGAGACGTTCTTCGACCGCACACGTGTGGCCAGCAATCCGTCGACCTTTCTGACCAGGCTGCGGGTGGGGGAAAAGCTGGTGGACGCGAAGGCAGTCGCCACGTTGTATCGCAGCCACATGTCGGCCGGCGCTGTCGCGCTTTTGGTGTTGACCATGCTGATCGCGGTCATAGCGGTGCTGTGGGTATCGCGCGCCGACGCTGTGGTGATGCATTGGGTCGTCGAGTACTGGAACCGCTTCTCCCTGTGGGTGCAGGGCCGGATCAGCTAGGCGGCGTTGACGGTGATATCCCTACGCCACCACGCTATTTCGCTGGCTGCGGTGTTTGTGGCGCTGGCGCTCGGCGTCGTCTTGGGGTCGGGGCTGCTGTCTGACACGGTGTTGTCTGGCTTGCGGGCCGAAAAGCGGGATCTGCACGCACAAATCGACAGGCTTAACGACCAGAAGAATGCGCTGAACGAAAAGCTTACCGCAGCAAACGATTTCACATCACAAATGGCGGGGCATATCGTCCACGATGCGCTCGCTGGCAAGTCGGTGATCGTGTTCCGCACCCCGGACGCCAAAGACGACGACGTGGAAGCAGTGTCGAAACTGATGGGCCAGGCCGGGGCAGCGCTCAGCGGAACGGTGTCGCTGACTCAGGAATTCGTCGACGCAAACTCCGCGGAGAAGCTGCGTTCGGTCGTCAACTCGTCGATCGTGCCTGCCGGTGCGCAGTTGAGCACCAAGCTGGTCGATCAAGGTTCGCAGGCTGGTGATTTGCTCGGTATCGCGTTGCTGACCAACCGCGATCCCGCGGTTCCCACCGTCGATGATGCCCAGCGGGACGTTGTGCTGGCGGCACTTCGCGACACCGGCTTCATCTCCTACCGCTCGGACGCGCATATCGGGGCGGCGAACGCAGCCGTGGTCATCACCGGTGGCGGGCTTGGCGACGACGCCGGCAACCAGGGTGTCAGCGTGGCCCGGTTCGCCGCCGCGCTCGCACCCCACGGCACTGGCACGGTATTGGCCGGTCGCGATGGATCCGCCAGCGGAACGGCTGCCGTCGCCGTCACTCGTGCCGATTCCGGCATGGCGTCGTCAATTACCACCGTCGATGACGTCGACGCCGAGTCGGGCCGGATCACCGTGGTCCTGGGTCTACATGACCTGATCAACGGCGGTCGTACTGGCCAGTACGGAATCGGTCACGGCGCCACGTCGCTCACGGTCGCACAGTAGCCCGACGTCGATGCGCGCCGCGCAGCGGCGGGAGGAGAAGCCGGGCAATCGAGCACAGCCTCGCTCCGTCGGGCGTGTGCGACGGCAACGCGACGCCGTCGGTGTTAGGGTGGATTTCCGTGGGTCGGCAGGCCCAAGTGCGTTGACAGCACACAGAACGTAGTCCTGCCCGTCTTCACGGAGGTGGCAATCTTGCGCAGGCACCCGCAGACCGCCACCAAGCACCTCTTCGTCAGCGGCGGCGTGGCCTCTTCCCTGGGCAAAGGACTGACCGCCAGCAGTCTCGGCCAATTGCTGACCGCCCGCGGGTTGCAGGTGACGATGCAGAAACTCGACCCATACCTCAACGTCGACCCGGGCACGATGAACCCGTTCCAGCACGGGGAGGTTTTCGTCACCGAGGACGGCGCCGAGACAGACCTCGACGTCGGCCACTATGAGCGCTTTCTCGATCGCGACCTCTCCGGATCGGCGAATGTCACTACAGGCCAAGTCTATTCGTCAGTCATCGCCAAAGAACGGCGCGGCGAATATCTCGGCGACACCGTCCAGGTGATTCCACACATCACCGACGAAATCAAAAGCCGCATCCTTGCCATGGCCGAGCCGGACGCCGAAGGAAACCGCCCCGACGTCGTCATTACCGAAATCGGCGGCACCGTAGGTGATATCGAGTCACAGCCGTTTCTGGAGGCGGCCCGTCAGGTCCGCCACGACCTCGGTCGGGAGAACGTCTTCTTCCTGCACGTGTCGCTGGTGCCGTATCTGGCGCCGTCTGGCGAGCTGAAGACCAAGCCGACCCAGCACTCCGTGGCGGCCTTGCGGAGCATCGGTATCACGCCGGACGCGCTGATCCTGCGGTGCGACCGGGACGTTCCGGAACCGCTGAAGAACAAGATCGCGCTGATGTGTGACGTGGACATCGACGGTGTGATCTCGACACCGGATGCGCCGTCGATCTACGACATCCCCAAGGTATTACACCGCGAGGAGCTCGACGCCTTCGTGGTGCGCCGACTCAACCTGCCGTTTCGCGACGTCGACTGGACGGAATGGGACGACTTGCTCCGCAAAGTCCACGAGCCGCAAGAGACGGTGCGAATCGCGTTGGTGGGCAAATACGTTGACCTCTCCGATGCGTATCTGTCGGTCACTGAGGCGCTGCGCGCAGGTGGATTCAAGCACCGAGCCAAGGTGGAAATGCGGTGGGTGCCATCCGATGACTGCCAAGATCCCAGCGCTGCGGCGGCTGCTTTGAGCGATGTGCACGGTGTGCTGATCCCCGGCGGGTTCGGGATTCGCGGCATCGAGGGCAAAATCGGCGCGATCCGCTATGCGCGAGCCAGAGGCCTACCGGTGCTTGGACTGTGTCTGGGGTTGCAGTGCATAGTGATCGAAGCTGCCCGTTCCGTCGGACTCACACAAGCCAATTCGGCCGAGTTCGACCCGGGCACACCTGACCCGGTCATCTCCACCATGGCCGACCAACAAGATATCGTCGCCGGCGAGGCAGATCTGGGTGGCACGATGCGGCTGGGCGCATATCCGGCTGTGCTGGAACCGGATTCGATTGTCGCGCGGGCATACCAGACGACACAGGTCTCGGAGCGGCACCGACATCGTTACGAGGTCAACAACGCCTACCGGGACAAGATCGCCGAGAGCGGGCTGCGGTTTTCCGGAACCTCGCCTGACGGCCATCTAGTGGAGTTCGTCGAATACCGGCCGGAAGTCCATCCGTTCGTTGTCGGTACGCAAGCGCACCCAGAGTTGAAGAGCCGTCCCACGCGCCCGCATCCGCTGTTCGTTGCTTTCGTCGGCGCCGCCATCGACTACAAGGCCGCCGAGCGGCTGCCGGTGGAGATCCCCGAGCAGCGGCCCAACGGCAACGAACCCCGAGGCAGCGTCGGGCAGTCGCTGCACGAGCCCGAACCCGTCGCCCGTGGGTGAACACGTCTTCGAGACGATATCGTCCGAAATACTGCATACCGGAAAGATTTTCGCGCTCCGCAAGGACCGAGTGCTGATGCCGGGCGGCAAGGTCGTTAACCGCGAAGTGGTCGAGCACTACGGCGCGGTGGGCGTCGTCGCCCTGGACGACGACGACAATATCCCGATGGTTTATCAGTACCGTCACCCGTTCGGTCGCCGGCTCTGGGAGTTGCCGGCCGGGCTGCTCGACGTCCACGGCGAGGCACCGCACCTCACGGCGGCGCGGGAGCTGCAGGAAGAGGCCGGTCTGAAGGCGCATACGTGGCAGGTGCTGGCCGATCTTGATTCCACGCCGGGATTCAGCGACGAGTCGGTGCGGGTGTATCTGGCCACCGGATTGACCGACGTCGGACGACCTGAAGGCCATGACGAAGAAGCCGATATGACGTTGCAGTGGTATCCGCTGGCCGAGGCGGTGCGTCGGATATTCAGTGGAGAGATCGTCAATTCCCTTGCCGTTTCTGGCATTCTGGCGGCGTTCGCGGTCCGCAATGGCCTCGCACAGCCCCGGCCGGTGGACGCGCCGTGGCAAGACAAGCCGACGGCGTTCGCCGCGCGGCAGGCGGCCAAATGAGGATAGGGGCGGCCCGAGGAGCAGGCCGGCGAATGGACCTAGCGCGATGACCACGTTGGCGCCGCCCCTTGAGACCCAGGTGCAGAGCTATCTCGACCATCTGACAATCGAGCGGGGCGTGGCCGCCAACACATTGAGTTCCTACCGCCGCGACCTGCGCCGCTACCACGAGCATTTGGCGGGGCGCGGCATCGACGATCTGGCCAAGGTCAGTGAGGACGACGTCAGCGAATTCCTCGTCGCGCTGCGCCGCGGTGATCCCGATACGGGCGCGTCGCCGCTCTCGGCGGTATCGGCGGCGCGGGCCCTGATCGCGGTGCGCGGCCTGCATCGGTTCGCCGCCGCTGAAGGACTGACCGACGTGGATGTGGCGCGCGAGGTCAAACCACCGACCCCCGGCCGTCGGCTGCCCAAGAGTCTGACCATCGACGAGGTGCTGGCGCTGCTGGCAGCGGCGGGCGGCGACAGCCCGTCAGACGGGCCGCTGACGCTACGCAACCGGGCGCTCTTGGAGTTCTTGTACTCCACCGGAGCGCGGATCTCCGAAGCCGTGGGCCTCGATGTCGACGACATCGATACGCAAGCCAGATCGGTGCTGTTGCGCGGCAAGGGCGGCAAGCAGCGCCTGGTGCCGGTCGGGCGCCCCGCTGTGGAAGCACTGCAGGCCTACCTGGTGCGGGGACGGCCGGAACTGGCTCGTCGCGGCCGGGGAACGCCCAGCATGTTCCTCAACGCCCGTGGTGGGCGGTTGTCGCGGCAAAGCGCCTGGCAGGTATTGCAGGATGCCGCCGAACGTGCCGGCATCACCTCGAAAGTGTCGCCACATATGTTGCGGCATTCGTTTGCCACGCACCTGCTCGACGGCGGGGCCGACGTTCGTGTGGTCCAGGAGTTGCTCGGCCATGCCTCCGTGACGACGACCCAGATCTACACGCTGGTCACCGTGCATGCGCTGCGTGAAGTGTGGGCCGGGGCGCATCCGCGAGCACGCTAGCCGTTTCGGTGAGGGGCTAGCTGCCCAGGTACTCCGACTCCAGCACCAGATCGGTGACCAGCGTCTGGTACTCCACGTGTGCTCTGTGCTCTGTGGTGTTCCACAGCTTGCCCTGCTGTTCACGCATGTAGGCACGGTACTTGGGCGCGCCGGGCACTTTGACGTTGTCAGCGACGACGATTGAGCCGCGGTGCAGCCAGCCTCGGTCGAGGATGCTTTGCAGATCGGAAAGGTAAGCGTCCTTGTCATGGTCGAGGAACACGAAATCCACTGCGCCGGCACCGAACCCGTGTTCGTCGGCCAGCGCATCCAGCGTGCGTCCGCCGTCGCCGATGGTGCCGACCACACACGTCACCCGGTCGCCGACGCCGGCATGCGCCCAGATCTGGCGAGCGTTGACGGCGTTGGCTTCGGCCAGCTCGATCGAGTACACCTTCGCGGCGGGTGCGGCACGCGCGATCCGCAGCGACCCGTAGCCGCAGTAGGTGCCCAACTCCAGCACGAGTTTCGGATCGGCGCGGCGGACCGCGGCGTCGAGCAGCGCCCCTTTCTCCGGGCCGACGTTGATCAGCAGCGACTTCTCGTAGGCGAACCGGTCGATGGTGGCCAGCACGTCGTCGATGTCGCCGGAGCGGGCATTTGCCAGCACGTATTCGACGGCTGCAGCTTCGCGCCCGTCGCCGATCTGGCCGGTCCTGGTGATGTTGCGGCTGCCGGTCGCCATCCTCAAGACCGACCACCGCAAGAAGGGGATGCGCTGCTTGAGATTCATGAAGCAGACGATAGCCCGGCGACGATGCAGAGCGCGTAGCGCGATGAGGAGGAGCCGGGCAATCAGGTCTAGCCCGGCGACGATGCAGAGCGCGTAGCGCGATGAGGAGGAGCCGGGCAATCAGGTCTAGCCCGGCGAGGATGCAGAGCGCGTAGCGCGATCACGCAACTAGATCCGGTCAGCCGGAATTCGCTGTTAGGTTGCCTGCCGGTTTCCCGGCGCAGGCGCGTTAAGCCGTTAGACTTTCCTGCGATGTCCGCCACTAGCCTGTCCGTCACCAACCGAACGCCCATGCGCTCGGCGACGAGCCAGGACCGGGCATGACCGGCGCCAACGACGATGAGGCCGGCCCGGCCGGCGTCGAGGAGTGGCCCTCATGACCGACGACGCCGACAGCGGCGCCGTTGTCGGTCTGACCGGAAGACCGCCGCGGGCGATTCCCGAGCCGAAACCCCTTATGTCGCACGGGCCCGCGAAGGTCGTCGCGATGTGCAACCAGAAGGGCGGTGTCGGCAAGACCACGTCGACTATCAACCTGGGCGCCGCGCTGGCCGAGTACGGGCGTCGGGTGCTGCTTGTGGATATGGATCCGCAGGGTGCACTGTCCGCGGGCCTGGGTGTGCCGCACTACGAGCTGGAGCGCACGATTCACAACCTGCTGGTCGAGCCGCGGGTGTCAATCGACGACGTGCTGCTCCACACCCGCGTCAAGCACATGGACCTGGTGCCCAGCAACATCGACCTGTCGGCCGCCGAAATTCAGCTGGTCAACGAGGTGGGTCGCGAGCAGTCCCTGGCCCGGGCGCTGCACCCGGTACTCGACCGCTACGACTACGTGCTGATTGACTGCCAGCCGTCACTGGGCTTGCTCACCGTCAACGGCCTGGCGTGCGCCGACGGTGTGGTGATCCCCACCGAGTGCGAATACTTCGCGCTGCGCGGCCTGGCATTGCTCACCGATACCGTCGACAAGGTGCACGACCGGCTCAACCCCAAGCTGGAAATCAGCGGAATCCTGGTCACTCGCTACGACCCGCGCACCGTCAACGCGCGTGAGGTGATGGCCCGTGTCGTGGAACGCTTCGGTGACCTGGTGTTCGACACGGTCATCACCCGCACCGTGCGCTTCCCGGAGACTAGCGTCGCCGGCGAGCCCATCACCTCGTGGGCGCCGAAATCGACCGGTGCGGAGGCCTACCGTTCACTGGCTCGCGAGGTCATCGACCGATTCGGCGCGTGAACGACCGCGTGGAGTTCGAGGGCTCAACCCAGAACGGCTTCCAGGTCCGGCTCACCAACTTCGAGGGGCCGTTCGACCTGCTGCTGCAGCTGATCTTCGCGCACCGCCTCGACGTCACCGAGGTGGCGATTCATCAGGTGACGGACGAGTTCATCGCCTATACCCGTGCGATCGGACCCGACCTGGAGCTGGAGGAGACCACTGCGTTCCTGGTAATCGCCGCGACGCTGCTCGACCTCAAGGCGGCCCGGCTGCTGCCTGCGGGCCGGGTAGACGATGAGGAGGACCTGGCCCTGCTGGAAGTCCGTGACCTGCTGTTCGCCCGGCTGCTGCAATACCGGGCGTTCAAGCATGTCGCCGAGATGTTTGCCGAGCTGGAGGCGGCGGCGCTGCGTAGCTATCCGCGGGCGGTGTCGCTGGAGGACCGGTTCGCCAATCTGCTGCCCGAGGTCATGCTTGGCGTCGACGCCGACAGCTTCGCCCAGATCGCGGCGATCGCTCTGACGCCACGGCCGGCGCCGACGGTGGCCACCGAGCATCTGCACGAGCTGATGGTCTCGGTGCCGCAGCAGGCCGAACAGTTGCTGGACCTGTTGCAGGCGCGAGGCATCGGCCATTGGGCGTCGTTTTCCGAGCTGGTCGCCGACTGTGCGGCGCCGATCGAGATCGTCGGGCGCTTCCTGGCGCTGCTCGAACTGTATCGGGCGCGGGCGGTAGCATTCGACCAGTCAGAACCGCTTGGTGTGCTCCAGGTTTCGTGGACCGGAGAACGGCCGACCAGCGAAGACTTGGTGAAAGCAGAGCCGCCAGAAGTGCGAGATCAACCATGACCGACCAGCTGCCCGAGCCCGATCTGGGGCTCGACGTCCCGGGCTTGGAGCCGGAGCTCGATGACGACGAGCTCGGCCGGGTGCTTGAGGCGTTGCTGCTGGTGGTCGACACCCCAGTGACTACGGAAACACTCGCCGCGGTTACTGAGCAACCCGTGTACCGGGTCGCTGCGAAACTGCGACTGATGGCCGACGAGCTCGCCGAACGTGACAGCGGCATCGACCTGCGGGAGGCGGGCGGGGGATGGCGGATGTACACCCGCGCCCGGTTCGCCCCGTACGTGGAGCGGCTGCTGCTCGACGGTTCACGCAGCAAGCTCACCCGCGCGGCGTTGGAGACGCTTGCCGTGGTTGCCTACCGCCAGCCGGCGACCCGGGCGCGGGTGAGCGCGGTGCGTGGGGTAAACGTCGACGCCGTCATGCGGACACTACTGGCGCGCGGCCTGATCACTGAGGCGGGCACGGATCCCGATACCGGCGCGACGACCTTCGCCACGACCGAGCTGTTTTTGGAGCGGTTGGGATTGTCGTCGCTGGCCGACCTTCCCGACATCGCGCCGCTGCTTCCCGATGTCGACACCATCGACGACATCAGCGAATCCCTCGACACCGAGCCGCGTTTCGCCAAACTCGGTGGCGCTGAACCGCCGGAGCAGCCGACGTCGTTCGACGTGGACGAGGAGTGATGGCTGAGGCGGTCCGGCTGCAAAAACTGTTGTCACAGGCCGGAATTGCGTCGCGGCGGGTAGCCGAGCAAATGATCGCCGAGGGCCGCGTCGAGGTCGACGGGCAGCCGGTGACCGAGCTGGGCAGCAGGGTAGACACGGATGCCTCAGTGATCCGTGTCGACGGGGCGCGGATAGTTCTCGACGACTCGCTGGTGTACCTGGCGTTAAATAAGCCGCGCGGCATGCATTCGACCATGTCCGACGATCGCGGCCGACCGTGTATCGGTGACCTGGTCGAACATCGGGTGCGGGGCAACAAGAACCTCTTCCACGTCGGACGTCTGGACGCCGACACCGAAGGCCTCCTCTTGTTGACCAACGACGGTGAGCTAGCACATCGGTTGATGCATCCGTCGTATGAGGTGCCCAAGACGTATCTGGCAACAGTGGCCGGGACGGTCCCGCGCGGACTGGGCAAGACGCTGCGCGCCGGCATCGAACTCGACGATGGACCTGCCTCGGTCGACGATTTCGCGGTGGTGGACGCCGTTTCAGGCAAGACGCTGGTGCGGGTGACGCTGCACGAAGGCCGAAAGCGCATTGTGCGCCGGTTGCTGGCGGCGGCGGGTTTCCCCGTCCAGGCGCTGGTGCGAACCGATATCGGCCCGGTATCGCTTGGCAACCAGCGGCCGGGGAGCATCCGGCCATTGGGCCGCAACGAAGTCGGGCAACTGTACAAAGCGGTGGGCCTGTGAGTGGAACGAGCGGAACGAACCCGTGAGTCGAGAGCGGAACGAACGTAGTGAGTGACGGGAACGAGACGAACGATCGGGCTCCAGTGAGTAACGGGAGTGACGCAAACGATCGAGCACAGAGGGGGCTGGTCGTCGCTGTCGACGGTCCGGCGGGAACCGGGAAGTCTTCCGTCTCAAGGGGATTGGCGCGGGCGCTCGGTGCGCGGTATCTGGATACCGGTGCCATGTATCGGATCGTGACGTTAGCGGTACTGCGCGCCGGCATCGACCCATCTGACGACGCGGCTGTCGGGGCGATCGTGGAGACGGTGCCGCTGTCGGTGGGATATGACCCCGATGTGGACCGCTGTTACCTTGGCGGCGAAGATGTTTCGGCGAAGATTCGCGGTGACGAAGTGACCCGAGCCGTCTCGGCAGTGTCGTCTGTTCCAGCGGTGCGTCGGCGGCTTGTGGGACTGCAGCGCGAGCTGGCTGAGGGGCGGTCGAGCGTCGTCGTGGAAGGTCGCGACATCGGGACTGTGGTGCTGCCCGACGCGGATGTGAAGATCTTCCTGACCGCATCGGCGGAGACACGGGCGCAGCGGCGCAACCACCAGAACGTCGCCGCCGGATTGGCAGACGACTACGCGAGTGTGCTCGCGGATGTGCGTCGGCGCGACCATCTGGATTCGACACGCGCAGTATCGCCGTTGCGGGCCGCTGACGACGCTGTGGTCGTCGACACCAGCGACATGACAGAGGCCGAGGTGATCGCTCACCTGCTGGAGCTGGTCAAGCAGCGTAGCGAGGCCGTGCAATGAGCCAGGACGGCACCTGGAGCGACGAAAGTGATTGGCAGCTCGACGAAGTCGATTCCCAGGCGGCGTACGGGCCACCGCCGGTGGTGGCGGTGGTGGGCCGACCGAACGTCGGCAAATCCACATTGGTCAACCGGATCCTTGGTCGCCGCGAGGCGGTGGTGCAAGATGTCCCCGGCGTGACCCGCGACCGGGTTTCCTATGACGCGCTGTGGACCGGGCGGCGGTTCGTCGTGCAGGACACCGGCGGATGGGAACCGGACGCGAAGGGTCTGCAACAGTTGGTGGCCGAGCAGGCGTCGGTTGCGATGCGCACCGCCGACGCGGTGATCCTTGTTGTCGACGCGGTGGTCGGCGCCACCGCGGGGGACGAGGCAGCCGCCCGCATCCTGCGTCGCTCAGGCAAGCCAGTTTTCTTGGCGGCCAACAAGGTTGACAGCGACAAGGGCGAGGCCGACGCGGCGGCGCTGTGGTCGCTGGGACTGGGCCAGCCGTATGCGATCAGCGCGATGCACGGTCGCGGAGTGGCCGATCTGCTTGACGAGGTGGTGGCCGCACTCCCCGAGGTGGCCGAGACGGCGTCCACCAGCGGCGGCCCGCGGCGGGTGGCGCTGGTGGGCAAGCCGAATGTCGGCAAGAGCTCGCTGCTGAATCGGCTGGCCGGTGATCAGCTGGCTGTTGTGCATGAGGTCGCGGGCACAACGGTTGATCCGGTGGATTCGCTGATCGAATTGGGCGGCAAGACATGGCGATTCATTGACACGGCCGGTTTGCGCCGAAAAGTCGGTCAGGCCAGCGGACACGAGTACTACGCGTCGGTGCGAACCCACGGCGCAATCGATGCCGCCGAAGTGGTGATCGCGCTCATCGACGCCTCAGTGCCGCTGACGGAGCAAGACCAGCGGATCTTGACGATGGTCATCGAAGCCGGCCGGGCATTGGTGCTGGCCTTCAACAAGTGGGATCTGGTCGACGAAGACCGGCGCTACCTGTTGGAGCGCGAAATCGATCGGGAGCTGGTGCAAGTGCGCTGGGCGCAGCGGGTCAACGTCTCCGCCAAGACGGGTCGGGCGGTGCAGAAGCTGGTGCCGGCGCTGGAGACGGCACTCGCGTCGTGGGACACGCGGATTCCGACCGGTCGGCTGAACGCGTGGCTGAAGGAAGTGATCGCAGCGACGCCGCCGCCGGTGCGCAGTGGTCGGCAGCCGCGCGTCTTGTTTGCGACGCAGGCCACCGCCCGCCCGCCGACGTTCGTGTTGTTCACCACCGGGTTTCTGGAGGCCGGTTATCGCCGGTTTCTGGAGCGGCGGCTGCGCGAGACCTTCGACTTCGAGGGCAGCCCGATCCGCATCAACGTGCGCGTGCGCGAGAAGCGAAGCGCACGGTCGCGCTGACTGCCAGCTTTCGTCCAAGGCGCGCCTAATAGGGTTCCCGAGTGCCCATTTCGCATCTGGTGCTGATCGCGCTGGCCGGTGCGACGGCCGGCGCGATCAACGCACTGGTGGGGTCGGGCACGTTGGTGACGTTCCCCACGCTGGTCGCGTTGGGCTACCCCGCGGTGACCTCGACCATGTCGAATGCAGTGGGCTTGGTCGCCGGAAGTGTTTCGGGAACTTGGGGATACCGTCGCGAGCTGCGCGGCCAGTGGCGGCGGCTGCGGTGGCAGATCCCGGCGTCGCTAGCTGGTGCGGCGGTTGGAGCGTGGCTCCTGCTCCATCTGCCGGAGAAGCTGTTCACCCGCGTGGTGCCGGTGCTGCTGGTCGCTGCGCTGATCATGGTGCTGGCCGGACCGCGCATCCAGGCGTGGGCGCGCCGGCGCGTAGAGCAGAGCGGCCGGTCGGTGGATCACTCCTCGATTCGTCCGATGGCGGGCCTGGTTGCGGGAACCTTCGCGATCGGCGTGTATGGCGGCTACTTCACGGCTGCGCAGGGCATCCTGCTGGTCGGGCTGATGGGGGCGCTGCTGCCCGAGTCGATTCAGCGGATAAACGCGGCGAAAAATCTGCTGGCGTTGCTGGTGAATGTCATTGCGGCGCTGGCCTACACCGTCGTCGCCTTTCACCGGATCAGCTGGTCTGCGGCGGCGGTGATCGCGGTGAGCTCACTGATCGGCGGCTTCTTGGGTGCCCACTACGGGCGCCGACTGTCGCCCGGCGTGCTGCGTGCCGCGATCGTCGTAGTCGGCCTGATCGGCCTGTACCGGCTGCTAGTGACGGTGTGATACGCAGGCGCCTTGCGTCGGGTGGCGACGGCAGGCCGGACCTGCGGTAGGCTTTCGACCTGCTGCCGACGATCCAGGCAGCGACCGGGCTGTGGCGCAGTTTGGTAGCGCACTTGACTGGGGGTCAAGTGGTCGCAGGTTCAAATCCTGTCAGCCCGACCATAGTTTCCGCAGTGGGCTGGAAGTTATGTTCAGGTTGCCCACGGGCCGACGCCGCCGACCTTCTCGATCGTAATGTGAGTCAAGTATCCAGGTGGTGCGTCGGGCGGCGGGAATCCAGTGCCGGGGCTGAAGATAGTCGTGGCGATCTCGTCGAGCAGTTCGGGGGCGCCGCCTGGCTCGACGCGCGCTGTGCCCTTGATCGACAGATAGGGTGTCTGCGGCCCGCTGCGGTCGGTGGACACGATCGTCACCGCCACGCGGGGATCACGCCGGATGTTGCGGATCTTCAGATGCTCCGCCAGATGGGCGGTGACCAACTCATCAGCGCCGTCGGCCGTGCTCTGCACTGTCGCCCAGACAACGCTGACTTGCGGGCTGCCGTCGCGATTATTCGTGACCAGCGTCGCAGGGTTGGAACCGATGAGTTGGCGCGCGGCGTCGTTGAGATTCATGGTGTGACCGTATGACGTCGCGTGTGCGACAGCCAGGCGACGGTCTGGGGCGTCCGCCGGTGTCAGGCTCAGGCCGGGTCGGGTACGACTATGAGTGTGATGAACCCACAGGAATTGGCTAGCGAGCTTGGCCACCCCGATGCCCAAAAGCTGCTCTCCGGCTCCATGGCTCGGCTCGCCTACAACGGACACGACGGCTTCCCGCGGGTTATCCCCGTTGGGTTCTACTGGACGGGCGAACGCATCGTCGTCTCTACGGCACCCACCTCCCCGAAAATCCGGGCGCTTTCCTCTCGCCCGGAAGTCGCATTGACCATCGACACCGGCTCCACGCCTGAAGAGGCAAAAGCTCTCTTAATACGTGGGCTGGCCACATTGGAGACCGTTGATGGCGTCACCGACGAGTACCTCGCGGCAGCGAGGAGGTCAATGGAGGGACCAGAGCTGGCCGAGTTCGAACGGAACGTCCGGTCGACCTACAAGCAGATGGTGCGTATCTCAATCGAGCCGCAATGGGCGCGGTTTTTTGACTTTGGCGCTGGCCGGTTACCCGCTTTCCTGGCGAACCTCGTCAGCGACGGTTAGCCAGACTCTGATTGGCGTTGCATCGTGGAACCAGTTGCGGTCACAACGCAGTCAGCGCCCGAGCGCCATGGCGTCGGTGTCAGACCGGCCAATCGAGGTCACGCCAAACCACAAACCCGTATGACGCCCTCGTCACAAAAGTGCGACACTGGCTTGTGTAAACGGCACGCAGCCGCTATCCATCCGCACCACTCTTGGTGATCGCATCTCCCGACCAATGCGGTTGCCGAAAGGTCACGAAATGAAAGCACTCGGGATCGCGGCTGCAGCCGCCCTGGCTTTCGCACCGTTGTCGGTGGTGGCCAGCATGCCCGGTGTGGCGCAGGCGGCTCCCTGTGTCGGGGCTGGATCGAACCCCAATTTCTGCGACGAATGCCTTTCGTGGGTGTCGATGTACCATCTTCCGTCGACAAGGTCCTGCTTCGAAGAAGCGCCGCCGCCTCGGCCCGCCCAGGCGTCCCCAAGCATGGCACCGCTGCCACCTCTGGAGCTTCCGCCAGAGCCCGTGGCGCCGGTGCAAACCCCCGAGGTCGTTCCGCCAAGCCCACCGCCCACCAGCACGGTTCCTGCGCGGAGCCCGAAGATCAGTCCACTGCCCCC